>JBOHKZ010000388.1:0-7783 GCA_050729355.1 Phenylobacterium sp.
CCACGATGCCCGAAGGCAGGTGGGTGATGCGCACGGCGGAGTCGGTCTTGTTCACGTGCTGGCCGCCCGCGCCCGACGAGCGGTAGGTGTCGATGCGGATGTCGGCGTCCTTGATGTCGATCTCCACCTCCTCGGGCTCCGGCAGCACCGCGACGGTGGCGGCCGAGGTGTGGATGCGGCCTTGCGCTTCCGTGGCTGGAACGCGCTGGACCCGGTGAACGCCGCTTTCGAACTTCAGCCGGCCGAAGACGCCGTCGCCGGTCACTGCGGCGATGATTTCCTTGAAGCCGCCGGCGTCGCCCTCGGACATGCTGTCGATCTCGACCCGCCAACCGCGCAGGGCGGCGTAGCGCTGGTACATGCGGAAGAGATCGCCCGCGAAGAGCGCGGCCTCGTCGCCGCCGGTGCCGGCGCGGACTTCCAGGATCGCCGAGGCGTTCTCGTCGCGATCCTTGGGCGCCAGCAGGAGGGCCACCTCGTGCTCCAGCGCCGGCAGCTTGTCCTTCAGGGCTTCCAGCTCGTCGCGCGCCATGGCGGCCATTTCGGGATCGCCGCCCGCGGCCATCTCCTCCAGCTCCGGCGCTTCGGACTTCACCCGCTCCAGCGCGGTCACCGCGTCAGCCACGGGCTTCAGCTCGGCGTGCTCCTTACCCAGGCGCACGATCTCCTGGCCATCTGTGGCCGCGCCCATGCGCGCCTCGATCTCGCGGAAGCGGTCGAGCACCTGATCGAGACGGGCCTGGGGTAGTCGCAAGGGTCTGGACGCCTGAAGAGAAGGGGAGCTTCCTCTAGCCTTCCGCCGGCCGGATGCAAACCGGAGGATGGAGGCGCTTCATGTACCACGACGGCAATCGGACGCTGCAGGACGAGTTCGGCAGCCGAAAGCTCGCCGACCGGCTGGAGCAGAACCTGCGGCGCGACCGCTTCAACGACGACGACGCGGCCTTCATCGCCAGCGTCGGCTTCTTCTTCCTGGCGACCGCGGACGCCAAGGCCGCGCCCGATTGCTCGTTCAAGGGCGGACCGCCGGGGTTCGTGCAGGTGGCGGCGCCGGACCTCCTGGTCTTCCCCGACTACGACGGCAACGGGATGTTCAAGAGCCTCGGCAACATCCTGGCCAATCCGCAGGTCGGCCTGCTGTTCATCGCCATGGGCGAGTCGCCCAAGCGGCTGCGGGTGAACGGGACCGCCCAGGTGGTGCGCGACGACCCGGCCATGGCCGCGATCCCCGGCGCGCAGCTGCTGGTCAAGGTGACGCCGGTCGACATCTTCCCCAACTGCCCGCGCTACATCCCGCGGACCGAGACGCTCTCGCTCTCGGAGTACGCACCCGTCGCCGGCGCAGAGCCGGTGGAACCCAAGTGGAAGAAATTCGGCGCCTTCAGCGACGTCGTCCCGCCGCGCCGGCGCTAGACGGAACATCCAAGCGCCACCGGCCGTTAGGCGGGCCGGGACATTTGGAGATCTGACAATGGCGACCGAACGAGTGACCGAGCGCGTCGTGGACCGTGACGGCGGCAGCACGACCTATGTGGACAACGGCCGGGGCGGCTCCGGCATGGGGGGCGTGATCATCGGCATCGCCGTTCTGGCGCTGGTGGCGATCGTGGCCTTCTTCCTGATGAACGCGAACCGCAACGACGCCATCCGCACCGACGCGGTGACCAGCGCGGCGTCCAGCGTCGCCGACTCGACCGCGACGGCCGCCAAAAGCGTCGGCGATGCGGCGACCACGGCCGCGGACACCGTCAATCCGCAGAAGTAATCCCGGAGGCGACGACGGTCTCCGCCGTCGCCGGAACATCCAGGCGTCCGGCTCGTTAGCCGGCGAGACATTTGGAGATGCAGCAATGGCGACCCGTTCCGCGACCCACCAGGTCCTCCGCCGTGAAGGCGGAGACGCTTCCTATGCGGACGCCAGCGCCAGTTCGGGGATCGGCGGGGCCATGATCGCCATCGGCGTGCTTGCGAGCTTGGTCGTACTTGCGTTCTACCTGTTCAACGCGACCTGAGCCCCGACTGCGGCCACGCCGCCGAAGACGACAAAGGCCCCCGCCGTCGCCGGCGGGGGCCTTTTCCGTGCGCTATTGGAGCGCGAAGAGCTTTAGACGCGCACGCCGCTCAGCGCTGCGTTGCCGAAGGCGCCGAGCTTGACGTTGCCGGTCATGGCGTCGCCGGCCACGGTGGCCTCGAATTCAAGCGTCATCGGCATCGGGCTGGTGATGGCGCTGGACCAGGTGAGCGTGTCGCCGGCGACCTTGCCGGCGATTTCCGCGTCGCCCATGCGGCCCGAGGTCTTGCCGGTGAAGGTGTCGCCGCTGGTGGTGATCGAAGCGTTCACCTCCTGCGCGCCCATCGGCGTGTTGATGGTGATCTTCCAATTGCCGTCTGCTGCGGACATGTGTCCCTCCCAAAAAAGGCTCGGGCACCTAAGCGCGGATGGTGAGACTGTGCAAGAGTGACGCAGGCGTCACTTTTATGACGTTGCGGAAGGCGCCGCGCCTATTCCGCGGCCTGCAGGACCTTTTCGGCCTCGATCTCGGCGGCGCGGGCCTCCACCAGGCCGACGATGTGGTCGACCATGTCCTCGTTGTCCATCTTATGGTCGGGCCGGCCGGCCACGTAGACCATGCCGGCGCCCTTGCCGCCGCCGGTGAAACCCAGGTCGGTCATCAGCGCCTCGCCCGGACCGTTCACGACGCAGCCGATGATCGAGAGGCTCATGGGCGTGGAGATGTGCGCCAGCCGGCTTTCCAGCGCCTCGACGGTCTTGATCACGTTGAAGCCCTGCCGCGCGCAGGAGGGGCAGGCGATGATGTTGACGCCGCGGTGCCGCAGGCCCAGCGATTTCAGGAGGTCGAAGCCGACCTTGATCTCTTCCACCGGATCGGCCGCCAGGCTGACGCGGATGGTGTCGCCGATGCCCGCCCACAGCATCGAGCCCATGCCGATGGACGATTTCACGGTGCCGGTGCGCAGGGCGCCCGCCTCGGTGATGCCCAGGTGGAGCGGGCAGTCGATGGCTTCGGCGAGCAGCTGATAGGCCGCCACGGTCATGAAGACGTCGGACGCCTTCACGCTGACCTTGAACTCGTGGAAGTCGTGGTCCTGCAGGATGGCGGCGTGGCGCAGCGCGCTCTCGACCATCGCGTCGGGGCAGGGCTCGCCGTATTTTTCCAGCAGGTCGCGCTCGAGCGAGCCGGCGTTGACGCCGATGCGCATGGAGCAGCCGTGGTCGCGGGCGGCCTGGATCACCTCGCGCACGCGGTCGGGCGAGCCGATGTTGCCGGGATTGATCCGCAGGCAGGCCGCGCCCGCCTTGGCCGCCTCGATGCCGCGCTTGTAGTGGAAGTGGATGTCCGCCACGAGCGGGACCTTGGACGCCTTGGCGATGGCGCTGAACGCCTTGGTGGAGTCCTCGTCGGGGCAGGAGACGCGGACGATGTCGGCGCCGGCCTCCTCAAGCTGGCGGATCTGGTCGATGGTCGCAGCCGCGTCGGCGGTCAGCGTGTTGGTCATCGACTGCACCGTGATCGGCGCGTCGCCGCCCACTTCGACGGAGCCGACGCGGATCTTGCGGCTGGGCCTTCGCTGGATGGCGCGCCAGGGCCGGACGCTGGTGTGGTCTTTGTGGGCGTGGTCTGAAGCGCTCATGTCGGCGGCAAAATAGGCGCTAACGGCTCCGAACCCAAGCCGCCTATGGGCCTATTCGGCGAGGGAGCCGAGCGCGGTCTTCATCGAGGGCAGGACGCCCTTCGACTGGCCAGCCACGAACACCTGCACCGAGTCGGGGTCCGGCGCTTCCACCGAGAGGCCGCCGAGCAGCGGCGCGCGATAGGCTTCGCCGGGCGCGAGCTGGCGGGCGAAGTAGACCGAGCCGTCCGCGCCGCGGACGATCAGCGACGCCGACTTCAGGGCCTGGAAGGTGATGTTGGAGGGCTGTCCGGGCGTCACGCCGTAGATCTTGCCGCCGGGTACGAACCGCTGCGGCAGGCTGGCGACGTCCACCACGGGCGAGCCTTCCGGCTTGGCGCCGATCGCGGCGGGGGCGCTGTGGTTGACGCCGTCCTCGCCGGCTTCGGCCAGGCCGGGGGTTTCGTAGGGCGCGGGCGTCGTCGATTCGACGGGTGCGGGCAGGGGCGCGCCCAGCGCCACGGGGCCGGCCTTCTGCGCCTCCAGGGCCTTCACGGCGGCCTTTTCAGGCGCGGTCGGCGAGGGCGGGGCGCTTTCGATCATGGCGCGCTGGGCGACGTTCCAGAGGATGATCGCGGCGACGATCACGACGCCGACCAGGACGATCGCCATCAGGCGCGGGTCCTTGTCGTGGTTGACGCCCACCGGCGCGCGCAGCGGCTCGTCCAGCACGGGCTCTTCGGACTTGAAGCGCTCGACCGCGACTTCCGCGTCGACGCCCAGCGCCTCGGCGTAGGCGCGGATGTAGCCGATGGTGAAGGGGCGCGACGGCAGCTTCTCGAGCTGCATCGCCTCGATCGCCTGGAGGTAGGCGCGCCGCACGCGAGTGGTGTCGGCGACAGCTTCAAGGCTAAGCTTACGGAATTCGCGGATCGCTTTCAGCGCCTGGCCAATATCGGAGCCCGACTGCAGCGAAGGTGCATAGCTTTGGTTGGCGGCCGTGGGTCGCCCCCCGTTCGCCTCAACCTGCAGATCGGTGACCCGGCCAGTATCCAGCGCCACAGCTACACTTACCCTTGAACTGACGCGGCGACGGAAGCGCCGCCATAACGCCCAGCTCTACAATTCTTGCGAATTCTAGATTTGAATCCCCGGTAACACGCGCATCGGTGTTCTTCAATGCGCCCAACGGTCACGCGGCGGCTCTAAGTCACTAGATCGCAAGATAGATTTTGCGCGCCAAGGTTTCGATTTCGTTGCGAACCGAGCCTGCTCCGCTCTTGAGCAAAGCAGAAACGCCACGCCGTGCGGCTTCTCGGTCACAGGAGAGAACCATCTGCTTCACCGGCCCCACGCCGGCCGGCGGCATGGAGAGGCGCTCGAAGCCAAGAGCCACCAGGGCGAAGGCCTCCAGCGGACGGCCGGCCATCTCGCCGCAGACGCTGACCGGGGTGCCGGTCTCGGCGCAGGACCGCTGGATCTGTTCCAGCGCCCGAAGGGCCGGGGGCGACAGCGGGTCGTAGCGGTCGGCCATGCGGGGGTTCCCGCGGTCGGCCGCGAACAGGTACTGCATCAGGTCGTTGGTCCCGACGCTGACGAAATCGGTCATCGGCAGCAGGGCGTCCAGGTGCCAGATCAGCGAAGGCGCCTCGATCATCGCGCCGACGTCGAGGCGCGACGGCGGCCTGCGGCCGCGGCGCTCGGCCCAGGCCATCTCGACATCGACCATGGCGCGGGCGGCGCGGAACTCGTCGACGTTGGCGACCAGCGGGAACATGATCCGGAGCGGCCGGCCGCGAGAGGCGGCGATCAGGGCGCGAAGCTGCATGCGCAGCAGCGCCGGGCGGTCGAGTCCCATGCGGATCGCGCGCCAACCCAGCGCCGGATTGTCCTCACGCTCGGCTTCCATGTAGGGCAGCAACTTGTCGCCGCCGAGGTCGAGGGTGCGGAAGGTCACCGGCCGGTCGCCGGCCGCGTCCATCACCCGGCCGTAGAGCGCCGCCTGGGCGCTGATGCGCGGCATTTCCTCGGCGACCATGAACTGGAACTCGGTGCGGAAGAGGCCGATGCCCTCCGCGCCCGTCTCGCCCAGGATGTCGAGGTCGATGTCGAGGCCGGCGTTCATCAGGAGCGTGATCTTCGCCCCGTCGCGGGTGAAGGCCGGCGTATCGCGCAGCTTGTCGAACTCGGCGCGGCGTTGGCGGCGCACGTCGATCCGCGCCTGGATCGCCTTCACCACGTCGGAGCGGGGCCGCAGGTAGGCCTCGCCGGTCTCGGCGTCGACGATCACCATGTCGCCTTCGGAGACCTGGTCGCGCAGGCCGGGCAGGCGGCCGACGCAGGGGATGTCGAGGGCGCGGGCGACGATGGCCGCGTGGCTGGCCGACGAGCCCTCTTCCAGCAGCAGCCCGCGCAGCTTGGTGCGGTCGTATTCCAGGAGATCGGCGGGGCCGAGGTTGCGGGCGATCAGGATGGCGTTCTCGGGCAGCTCGCGGGCCACGTGGCCGTCGCCGGCCAGGTGGCGCAACAGCCGGTCGTTGAGGTCCTCGAGGTCGTGCAGCCGCTCGCGCAGATAGGGGTCGCGGGCCTGGCCCAGGCGGGCGCGATGCTCGGAGCGGACCCGCTCGACGGCGGCCTCGGCGGTCAGGCCGTTCTTCACGGCTTCCACGAGGCTGCGGTTCCAGCCCTCGGAGTGGGCGAACATCCGGTAGGTGTCGAGCACCTCGTAGGAGGCGTCGACCAGGCCCGCCTGGCCCTCCAGCATGGTGTCGATCTGGGCCTGCAGGCTGTCAATCGCCACCGTGAGCCGGATCTCCTCGGCGGCCACGTCGTCGGAGAGCAGTTGCGAGGGCGCGACCGGCTGTTCGTGCAGCACGGCCACGCCATAGGCCAGGCCGTCGCCGAACTTGGAGCCCTTCAGGAGCTCCGGCCGGTGGGGCGCGATCTCGACGCCCTTGAGTTCGTTCTCGGCGCCCAGTTCGCCGCCGGCCACCATCTCGGCCAGCACCATGGCGACGATCTGCAGGTCCTCGACCTCGTCCTCGGTATAGACGCGCGCGGTGCGGTTCTGGACCACCAGAACGCCGATGGCGCGGCCGCCGCGCAGCAGGGGTACGCCCAGGAACGCGTGATAGGGGTCTTCGCCGGTTTCCGGCCGGTAGGAGAACGCCGGGTGCTCGGGGGCGTCGGCCAGGTTCAGCGGCCGGCCGAGCTTCATGATCTCGCCCACCAGGCCCTCGCCCGGCTTCATGCGGGTGACGTGGACGGCGTTGGGGTCGAGGCCTTCGGTGGCGAAGAGCTCCATCTCGCCCTGCGCGCGGCGCATGTAGAGCGAACACACTTCTGCGACCATCGAGCGGGCGATGATCCGCACGACCATGTCGAGGCGTGTCTGCGCCGGGCCGCCGCTCGCAAGCGCTTCCCGGATCTGCCGAAGCAGACTGCGTTGACCGCGCACGGCTATATTTGTCGCCGCCATGGAACGGCGTTTCCTTCCTCGTGGCCCGAAGTGACGAAAGTCACCCCAGGTTACCCTCCCGCGATCATTTTCTGCGCCGAACCGGGTTGCGGTGCGGTCGAAATGATCTTGCGCTCCCTACCAGCTTTAGACGTCTGATTGGAGACGGAAAGGGGTGTCTGCGGCGTTTACCACCTTTGCCTATGGAACAGGCGCCAGCGGCGGTTGGGCGAGGGCGGTGGATGGGGGTCAGAAGCGGTAGAGTTTGAAGCGCAGCTTTCTTCTGGCCACGGAAAACACGGAAAGAGCACGGAAAGAAAGAGCGGACCTGATGCCCGCGCAGCGGGCGACCTTGTGTGTCTGTGCAACAGGCTTTGACCACCAAGCGCGCCAAGTTCGCCAAGGCGCAGGACGGCGCCGCCAAGCCCGCCGGAGCGTCTTGGTGATCTTGGCGTCCTTGGTGGTTGAATCGGCGCGCGCGTCGGCGCGGCCGGGTCGCCCCCTTCCGTGCTCTTTCCGTGTTTTCCGTGGTTTCATCTGGCGGCGGAGCGATCGGACGCCGCTTCGCGGGGGAGGAGCTAGCCGGAGTCGGGCGGTGGGCCGTGGGCGTTGGGCGGTTCGGCGGTGGTCGACGCCGCCTCGAGATAGCGCCAGCGGTCGGCGCCGATGTCGGTGAGGGACTGGGCCAGGAGG
>JBOHKZ010000389.1:0-10081 GCA_050729355.1 Phenylobacterium sp.
CGGCTTCTCCTGGAACACCTCCATGGGCGGCTACGGCCCGGGCGGGGAGGCGAACCTGTCGCCGCCGTCCACCGGCACCTACCTGCCGCCGGGCGGGTCCTTCGCCTTCCAGATGCACTACACGACCACCGGCAAGCCGGTGCGCGACGAGACCCAGGTCGGCCTCTATTTCTACAAGGAGGAGCCGAAGTACATCCTGCGCCAGGCCAGCGTGACCGACTTCTCCATCGAGTTGCCGGCTGGCGAGGCGCGTCACAAGGAACGCGCCTATCTGGAGTTCCCGCATGACGCCCTGCTGTTCGGGACCCAGCCGCACTGTCACTCGCGCTGCTACTCGACCAAGCTCACGCTGCGCTATCCGGACGGCAAGGAGAAGGTGCTGCTGAACCAGCCGCGCTACGAGTTCGGCTGGCAGCGGGAGTACCTGTTCAAGGAACTGATGCCGGTCCCGGCGGGCTCGATCCTGATCGCCGAGTACGTCTACGACAACTCTGCGGCCAACACCGCCAACCCGGATCCCAAGCACGACGTGGTGTTCGGTGAGCAGACCTCGGAAGAGATGCTGTTCACCTTCGTGCGCTTCCGCTGGAAGGACGAGACATCCGCCAACCGCAAGGACGACTACCAGAAGGACCTGCAGAACGGGGTGATGTTCGGCGCGCTCGACGACAACATGGACGGCAAGATCCAGAAGGCCGAGTTCCGCAACGCGGCCATGTTCGCCCCGCTGAAGGCGAACTTCGCCCTGGTCGACAAGGACAAGGACGGCGCGATCGACAAGGCCGAGAT
Organism: Phenylobacterium sp.; assembly: GCA_050729355.1. Lineage (GTDB taxonomy): Bacteria > Pseudomonadota > Alphaproteobacteria > Caulobacterales > Caulobacteraceae > Phenylobacterium. The sequence continues at coordinate 790 of JBOHKZ010000389.1, forward strand.
GCAGGCGGCCATCGGCATGATGCGCCGGATGCGCGGCCCGCGGAACGCCGAAGCCGCGCCGGCCAAGCCGGTGGAAGCCATGACCGCCAGCGCGACGCCGAGCCTGAAGTAAGGGCGAGGGCCTAGGGCTTCGGGAAACCGCCCTCGAGGATCATCGCGGCCAGCGGCTGGCGGTCGCTCGGGTGCTCGCGGGCGGCCAGGGCCTCGGGCAGGACGTCGGCGGTGGTGGGCTTGCCGATGGCGAAGGCGGCCTCGACGCGGTGGTGCTCCGGTACGTGCAGTTCCAGATAGGCGCGCGGGATGTCGAACCCGATCATCCCGTGCGCCGCCCACCCCAGCTTCCAGGCCTGCAGGGCCAGGTTTCCCCAGGCCGCGCCGGCGTCATAGGAATGGCTGTGCGAGGGGACCGGATCGCGGTCGGGCCGCTCCAGCAGCGTCTTCGACACCACCACGCCCAGCACCGAGGCGTTCGTCGCCCAATCCTGGTTGTAGGGGATCAGCAGGTTCACGAACCGCAGCCAGTGCTCGCTGTCGCGGGTCGCGTAGAGGAACCGCCAAGGCTGCATGTTGAAGCACGAGGGCGCCCAGCGCGCGGCCTCGAACATGGCCATCAGGGTATCGTGCGGGATCGCCTCGCCGGTGAAGGCGCGCGGCGACCAGCGGTGCAGGAACAGCGGGTCGACCTCGTGTTCCCGCACCCGGACCTCGTTCTCGACGGTCATCGCTTGCCGATGTGGGCGATGGAGGCGATCTCCACCAGGAAATCGGGGCGCACGAGGCCGCACTGGATGCAGAAGCGCGCCGGCTTGTCGCCCGGGAAGTACTCCGCATAGACCTTGTTGAGCGCGGCGTAGTCGGCCCAGTCCTTCAGGAAGATGTGGTTCATGGTGACGTCGTCCATGGTCCCGCCGGCGGTCTCGATCACGGACTTGATGGTCTCGAGCACCTGCCGGGTCTGCGCTTCCGCGTCGCCGACGTGGGCGACGTTGTTGTCCTTGTCGAAGGCCAACGTGCCCGAGACATAGACCACGCCATCGGCCAGCGTGCCGGGCGAAAAGGGGGCGATGGGCTTCTGGGTCCCGGGCGGCAGGACGATAGTCTTCGGCATGCTTGAGTTCCTCTAGAGTTGGTCGACGGGCGGCGCCTGGCCGATGGTCCCGCAGAAGTCGGCGGTCGATGACACCCAGCCGAAGAATTTCTCGACGTTGTAGACCGTGGCCTCCTGCAGGAAGGCTGGGCCCGCCTGGTGGGTGGCGTCCTCCAGCAGCACGCCGAAGTACTCCAGGAAGAACCCGTCGCGCAGGGTCGATTCCACGCAGACGTTCGTGGCGATGCCGCAGAAGGCGAGGTTCTTGATCCCGCGCGCCCGCAGCATCGAGTCCAGGCTGGTGTTGTAGAAGGCCGAGTAGCGCGGCTTTTCGATGACGATGTCGCCCGGCTGCGGCGTCAGCCTGTCGACCAGCGCATAGTCCCAGGTGCCCTTGGCCAGCAGCGTGCCTTCGAGCTCGGGCTGCTCGCGCATGGTCTTGAGCGCGTTGGACTTCCACCAGTTGGGCGAACCCGGCCCGCCTGCCTCGACATACTCGGCGTCCCAGCCGTTCTGGAAATAGACGACGGTGACCCCGGCGGTCCGCGCGGCCTCCACCAATAGTGCGATCTTCTCGATGACGCCGGCCGCGCCCGCGATGTCGAACCCCGCCAGATCGAGGTAGCCGCCGGGCGAGGCGTAGGCGTTTTGCATGTCCACGACGATCAGCGCCGTCTCGCCTGGATTGATCGGCAGGTTCTCCGGTCGCGCGGGCAGGGTGACGGCGCCGTGGCGCGGGACGATGGGGCGGTCAGACATTGGCCCGGCTCTTCATCAGGGGCTGTATCCGCTGCCCGAAATCGTCGACGCCCTTCACGAAGTCGTCGAACACCAGGAGCACGCCGGCGGTGTCCGGTACGGCCGCGACCTCGTCCAGCATCCCGGCGATCGACTCATAGGACCCCACCAGCGTTCCCATGTTCAGGTTCACCGCCGATTCCGGCGCGGCGAGCTGGGTGGTGTTGGTGTTCGACGTGCCGCCCTGGGCGTTGGGTGCGGCCTGGCTGGTGAGCCACTGCAGCGCGCCCTGGTCTGCGCCGTCGCGGTAGAGCTGCCACTTGGCCATCGCCTTCTCGTCCGTCTCGTCGGCGATGAGCATGAAGAGGATGTAGGAGCCCACGTCGCGGCCGGTCTTGGCCTTGGCGGCCGCCAACCGGTCGTTCACCGGCGCAAAGGCGGTCGGCGTGTTGGTCCCTTTGCCGAGCGCGAACGAATAGTCCGCATGCTGAGCGGTGAAGGCCAGGCCCTCGTCGCTGGACCCGGCGCAGATCAGCTTCACGTCGTGCGGCCTGGGGCTCACCCGGCAGTCGTGCATCTCCAGGTACTTGCCCTTGAAGTCGCTGACGCCGGTGTCCATCAGCTCACGGAGCACGGTCGCGTACTCGGCGAGGTAGTTGTAGCGGTCCTTGTAGTGGCTCTCGCCCGGCCACAAGCCCATCTGGTCGTACTCGGCCTTCTGCCAGCCGGTGATCAGGTTGATGCCGAACCGGCCCGGCGCGATCGAATCGATGGTGGAGGCCATCCGCGCCACGATCGCCGGCGGCATGGTCAGGGTCGCCGCCGTCGCGAAGATCTTGATCCTGTCGGTCACCGCGGCCAGGCCGGCCATCAGGGTGAAGCTCTCCAGGTTATGCTCCCAGAACTCGGTCTTCCCGCCGAAGCCGCGCAGCTTGATCATCGAGAGCGCGAAGTCGAAGCCGTAGCCCTCCGCCTTTTGGACGATCTCCTTGTTGAGCTCGAAGGTCGGCATGTACTGCGGCGCGGTCTCGGAGATGAGCCACCCGTTGTTGCCGATTGGAATGAAGACGCCGATGTCCATCGAGGCTCCCTAAGCGCTAGTGTCCCGATTCCGAAGTTCGCAAGCGCTTGCGGCTGGCGCCGGACGAAGTTCGGAATCGATCAGGACACTAGTAAGTCTATGTTTCTAGTGTGCTTCTTTGGATTTGAAGTTCGCTCGGCGCTTGGCCCAGAACGAGGCGAACTTCAAATCCAGCACACTAGCGCGAACGACCATCAGGGGCGCAAAGGCGGCGGCTTGGCAAGCGCGGGGCGGGGAGAAGGCGCCCTCTATCGGGCCTTCGCATAATGCGCGTCCAAAGATAAGCTTCGCCAGGGCTCGGACCTGGGGAGGGACGTCCATATGAAACTGACGCGCTGGATCTGTGCGGCCGCTATGGCGGTTCCGGGGCTCGTCGCCCTTCCGGCCCACGCCGACACGCCGCGATCGGTCTTCTGCGTGGCGACGCGAGCCACAACGAGGCTCGACCAGGACAACTACGTCTCAGGCGCGATGGGCCGAGTGTACGTGACGCGGAATTTCACGACGGACCTTCCCGACAGCACGCTGATCTCGGCCTGGCGGGCGTACATCATCGCCAAGCATCCCTCGACCTCCGGGGGCATCCCGGACGACAGCTGCTATCCGGACAACGCCCGACGATCCAAGGTCAGCACCTTCGGCGACGTGAAGAGCCTCACCGTGAACTGGACGCCGGCGGCTCCCAAACCCGCGGAAAAATAGCCAACCGTCGAGCCTAGCCGCGGCGCGCGGCGAAGGCAGCCTCGACGCAGGGCATGACCAGCCAGCCGATGCCCTCGCCCATGGCGTCCAGCTCCTTGGCCGTGCTCGACGAGACGTGGAGGAACTGCGCCTCGCAGATGAAATGCACCATGGGTATCGAGGGATCGATGCGTTCGGCGACGCCGTGCAGGTTGAACTCCTCGTTGAAGTCGCTCGCCTCGCGCAGGCCGCGCACGATGTGCGTCGCCCCGATCCGGCGCGCATAGGCGATCAGGCTCTGGTTGGCGTACTCGCCGACCTCCAGCGCCCCGTCGAACAGGACGTCCGTCGAGGTCGGAGCCTCTTCCGGCCAGCGCTCGATGATGGATTGAACGAGCAGCCGCTGGCTCTCCTCGATCCCGAACAAGCGGGTCTTCCGGACATTGGTGCCGAGCGCGACGTGCACCGTGTCAAAGGTCAGCAGCGCCTTGCCGATGATGTCCAGATGTCCGCGGGTGACCGGGTCGAAGGACCCCGCATAGAGGGCTTTGGTTCTGGCGGCCTTGCGCATGTGAAGCCTTGGCTGGTGCGACCGGCCCAAGAAGTCCGGAGGTCGGGGCAGAACGCAAGCCCAGGCTGTTTAGCCCGGCCAGGATCCGAGCTGCAGCACGACGCGATATCCGTCGGGGTCCTCGAAGGTTTGGCCGTGACGATCCCAATAGGGATTGAACGAGGGAACCGGCGGGAAGCCACCCTCGATCATCTGGCCGACCGCGCGGCGCCATCGCGTCTCGTCGGCAATGTAGAAGACGATGAGGCTGTCCTGCGTCGGGGCCCTGCCGGCCCGGTGGGCCTTCGCGCGGGTGAATTCGAAATGGTAGGGCGATCCTTCACGACCGAGCATCACGCCGTCGAAGCCTTCGTGGTCTTCGAAGCGATACAGCAATTCCAGGCCAAGCCCGTCCCGATAAAAGGGCAGCAAGGCGTCCAGGTCGTCGCTCGGCCGCGCGATGCGAAGTGTCGTGTCGCTGTCCATCCACGGGGAAGTAGGCGTCACGCCCGGCGCGGACAACGTCGGGAGAGGAGCCGACCCGCCCTAGTCCGCCGGATAACGGAGAATTTCACCGCGGGCGAGTTCCAGAACCCGGTATCCGCAGGGCGATGCGCCCCGGAAATCGCCTACGGCAAACAGGAGCGCCGCTTCGAGCTTGGCGTCGTTGTCCGTAGCGGCCTTCAGGATTCGACGAGGGAGCTCGTCGGCCGGCGGGGGCTCAGTCCACTCGAAATCGACGACATACTGGGCCATGGCTCGTTCCGGCGGCCGGAAGAATTCATTTCGACGAAGTTCGATATAACGCCAGGAACCGCCAACCCTCCATTGTGAACTGTCAAAAGACGGCCAGCACGGATTGCGAGATTTGGCGCTAGCGCCTGGCCGCGGACCTGGCCTGGTCGAGCAGGTAGGCGCGGATGCTTTCCGCCTGGCCCTCGGTCATGAAACGGGCGAAGCCGGCCATGCCGTTCTGTTTGAGAGCGCCGTCATGGACGACAGCTTTCCAGGCCGTGGGTTCCAGGATCAGCGGCGTCGCGCGCAGATTTGGCAGGTAGCCGCCGCCGGCGTGGCAGGCGCCGCAGAACTGGCCGTAGAGGGCCATGCCTTGCTTGGGGTCGGCGGCGGAGGCGACGGCGTTGGTCAGGTCCAGCGGCGGTTGCGGCGGGATGTCGGGGTAGGGGGCGAGCTTGCCGGTCCCGCCCAGTTCGAAGACCAGCAGCCGGCCTTTGCCGCGGGGATCGACGCCCATGCCGCCGGCCCCGCCCTGGCCGACCATCAGCGCCAGGTACTGGCGGCCGTCGAGGCTGTAGGTCATCGGCGCGGCGATGATCCCGGCGCCGGTCGGATAGCTCCAGATCTCGTCGCCGGTGGCGGCCGACCAGGCCTTGAAGTCCTTGCCCGCGCCGCCGAACACCAGGCCGCCGGCCGTGGCGAGCAGGCCCGAATTCCAGGGGCCCGCCTGCTTGACGCTCCAGCGCGCTTTCTGGGCGATCGGATCCCAGGCCACCAGACGGCCCCCGAACTCCACGCCCGTGGGCGGCAGGAATGGCTTGTCGGCGGCGCCCGCCGGCGTCGCGCCGAAGCCGCCCTGGCCGACGTTCCAGGCGCCCGGAATGAACTTGTAATCCGCCGGGTTGGAGTAGCCGCCGGGCATGACCATGGCCGGGATGTAGACGAGGCCGGTCTGTGGGCTGAACGCCATAGGCTGCCAGTTGTGGCCGCCGAGCGGGCCGGAGACCTGGTAGCTCGCCGCCTTCAGGTAGCGAGAGCCCGGGTCCTCGACGGGCCGGCCGGTCTTCAGGTCGATGTGGTCGGCCCAGTTCACGGGCACGTACTTCTCGGCCGAGATCAGCTTCCCGCTGGCGGCGTCCAGCACATAGAAGAAGCCGTTCTTCGGCGCCTGCATGACCACCCGGCGAGGCTTCCCGCCGATCTTCAGGTCGGCCAGCATGATGTGCTGGGTGGCGGTGTAGTCCCAGCTCTCGCCAGGCGTCGTCTGATAGTGCCAGACGTAGGCGCCGGTCTGCGGCCTCACCGCCAGGATCGAGGAGAGGAAGAGGTTGTCGCCCTTTCCGTCCGACCGCTTCTGGTGGTTCCAGGGGCTGCCGTTGCCGATGCCCACGTAGAGCAGGTCGAGCTTGGGGTCGTAGGCGATGGCGTCCCAGGCCGTCCCGCCGCCGCCGCTCTCCTTCCAGCCCTGGCCGAACCAGGTCGCGGCCGCCGTCTTGGCCATGATGGCGTCGGAGGCGGCGTGGTCGGGTTTCCCCTCCGGGTTGGGCGTCGTGTAGAAGCGCCAGGCGAGCTTGCCGGTGGCCGCGTCATAGGCCGAGACGTAGCCGCGCACGCCGTATTCGGCCCCGCCGTTGCCGATGATCACCTTGCCCTTCACGACGCGCGGCGCGCCCGTGATCGTGTAGGGCTGGGAAAGGTCGGTCGCCTGGACCGACCAGGCGGGCCTGCCGGTGGCTGCGTCGAGCGCGATCAGCCGCCCGTCCAGCGCGCCGACATAGACCCGGCCCTGCCAGACCGCGACGCCGCGGTTGACCACGTCGCAGCAGGCGCTGAAGCCACGAGCGCCGTCGACCTTGGGGTCGAAACCCCAGAGGTGGGCGCCGGTCTTGGCGTCGAAGGCGTGGACGTGCGACCAGGCGGTGGTGGTGTAGAGCACGCCGTCCACGACGATCGGCGTCGCCTCCTGGCCGCGGTCGGTCTCGAACTCGGCGCTCCAGGCGAGGCCCAGCTTGCCGACGGTCTGGGCGTGGACCTGGGTGAGCGGGCTGAACCGCTGCTCGGAGTAGGTGCGGCCATAGCTCAGCCACTCGGCGTTCTTCTCGGCCGCCTCGATGCGCGTCTGGTCGACTCGCGCGGGCGCGTGGGCGCGGCTGGCGGCGGTCAGGCCGAGGCCCAGCAAGGCCAGGCTCGCGGCCGCGGCCACCCGTTCGATACGCCGCATCGCTTCCCCCGATTTCCCAGGCGCAGATCAGGGCCGCGCGGCGCAGAGATCAAGCCGATTCCGTCTTGACCCTAGGTGACGGCGGCGCGGTCTCGGAAGACCTCGCTGTCCCAGGCGCGGGTGGCCAGCACGTCGTGCAGGATTTCCACGGCGTCCCAGATCTGGGCGTAGCTCAGGAAGAGCGGCGAGAAGCCGAACCGCAGGATGTCGGGGGCCCGGAAATCGCCGATCACGCCGCGCGCCATCAGGGCCTGGACGATGGCGTAGCCTTCCGGGTGGGCGAGGGCGACATGAAGGCCCCGCGTGGCGCCGCGCTCGCTGGCCAGGCTGACGCCGAACGCCGCGCAGCGCTCGGCGGCGAGATCGATGAAGAGGTCGGCCAGCGCCCGGCCCTTGGCTTCCACCAGGGCGGGATCGGCCTGCAGCTGCAGGTCGACGCCGGCTTCCAATGCGGCGAGGCCCAGGATCGGCGGCGTGCCGGTGATCTGCGCGCGGATGTCGGCGGCGGGACGGAAGTCGTCATCGAAGGCGAAGGGCGCAGCGTGGCCCATCCAGCCGCTCAACGGGCTGCGGATCGCGGCCTGGTGGCGCTCGGCGACGAACAGGAAGGCCGGCGCCCCGGGGCCGCCGTTCAGATATTTGTAGCCGCAGCCGACCGCCAGATCCGCGCCGCAGCCGTTGAGGTCGGTCGCCACCGCGCCTGCGCTGTGGCTGAGGTCCCAGAGGATCAGCGCGCCCTTGGCGTGGGCGGCGGCGGTGAGGGCGGCCATGTCCCAGCGATGGGCGGACTTGTAGTGCACCTCGGTCAGCACGACGACGGCGGTCGTCTCGTCGATGGCGGCGGTCAGGTCGGCGGCGTCCAGCGCCGTCAGCTCGACGCCGGGGATCAGGGCGGAAAGTCCTTGCAGAACATAGAGATCGGTCGGGAAGTTGCCGGTTTCAGAGAGGATCGTCGTGCGCCCGGGCCGTAGGCTGAGCGCGCCGGCCGCCAGCTTGAAGAGGTTGACCGAGGTGGAGTCGGCGACCGTCACCTCGTTGGGCTTCGCGCCGATCAGTTGGGCAATCTTGCCGCCGACCCGAAGCGGCGCGTCGATCCATCCGTTGACGTTCCAGCTGCGGATCAGGTCGTGACCCCACTCGCGCGCCGCCACGTCGGCGAGGCGGGCCAGCGCCGTCTTCGGTGGCGGACCGAGCGAATTGCCGTCCAGGTAGATCACGCCCTCGGCCAGGTCGAAGGCCTCGCGGAACCGCGCCAACGGGTCGGCGGCGTCCCGCGCCAGGGCGTCTTCGCGGGTCACGGTTGCGGTCGGGCGCGGGGGCAGGGCATCTAGGCGTCATAGAGCGCGCGGGCGCCGGCAGGAAGGGATCAGACGTGGCCATTTCCGAGCGGCAGTTCGAATTCAACGGCGTGGACGGCATGCCGATCGCCGGTTTCCACTGGGCCGACGACGCGGTCACGCCGCACGCCGTGCTGCAGGTGGCGCACGGCATGGGCGAGCACGCGCGGCGCTATCGCGAGCCGCTGGAGCCGCTGATGCGCGCCGGCTGGGTGATCTACGCCAACGACCATCGCGGCCATGGCCTGACGGCGTCCGGCCCCAAGGCGCTCGGCGACTTCGGCGACAAAGGGCCCGAACTGGTGGTCGAGGACCTGCACCAGCTCACCAGCATGATCCACGGCCGCCATCCCGACCTGCCGCGCATCCTGCTCGGCCACAGCCTCGGCTCGTTCTTCGCCCAGGCCTATGTGTTCGACCACTCCAAGGCGATCGACGGGCTGGTGCTCTCGGGCACGGCGGCGTTCGGCGACCGGACGGGACAGGCCAAGCGCCTGGATGAGGTGCGGGTGGCGGGCGAGGCGCCGCGCACGCCCTTCGACTGGCTGTCGCGCGATCCGGCGCAGGTGGACGCCTATATCGCCGACCCGCTGTGCGGCTTCTCCCGCCAGCCCAACAGCGCCGAGAGCTTCGCCCGGGTCGCGGCCCGGCTGAAGGATCCGGCGCAGATAGCCCGGATCCGCAAGGACCTGCCGATCTATATCTTCGTGGGCGACAAGGACCCGATCAACGACGACCTGGCGCTCCTGAAGCCGCTGGTCGACCGCTATCAGGAGGCGGGGCTCAAGGACCTGACGGTAAAGGTCTATCCGGGCGGTCGCCACGAGATGCTCAACGAGACCAACCGCGACGAGGTAGTGGC
>JBOHKZ010000390.1:0-4675 GCA_050729355.1 Phenylobacterium sp.
AAGGCCGACTTCAGCGACGCGATCCTCAAGGACGCCCGCCTGGTGCGCGCCAACCTGAAGCAGTGCAACTTGAAGGGCGCCGATCTCTCGGGCGCCGATCTTTCAGGCGCGGACCTGGCCGGAGCCGACATGCGCGACGCCGTGCTGGTGGGGGCCCGCACGACGTCGTGGAACGTCATGAACGCCAACATGACCGGCGCGCTGACCGACAAGCCGACGGCCAAGGCGGCCGACCTACTGCCCTACCAGGCGATGATCCGTGACCACGCCCGTTGGTGCGAAACCGGCGGCGAGCAGGGCAAGCCGTCGGTGTTCGACAACGCCGACCTGCGCAACCTCGAGTCCGTGCGCGGCTATAACCTCACGGCGTTGTCGGCCAAGGGCGCGGTGTTCTACGGCCTCGACATGGAAGGCGTGCAGCTGCAGGGCGCGCACCTGGAAGGCGCCGACCTGCGCAACTGCAATCTGCGCCGCGCCGACCTTCGCGGCGCCAAGCTGCATGGCGCCAAGCTTTCCGGTTCCGATCTGCGCGAAGCCCAGATGGGGCCGCTGCTGCTGGGGGCGGACCGCATGCTGGCCTGCGATATGACCGGCGCCGAACTGAAGAACGCCGACCTCACCGCCGCGGACCTGCGCCAGGCGGTGTTCGTCGGCGCCGATCTCAGCCGCGCCAATTTCACCGGCGCCCTGCTGCGGCAGGCCAATTCCACCGACGTCGTGCGCCATGGCGCCCGCGGCCTGGAAGACGCCATCTAGCCACACGCGAAAAAGGGCGACGCGTTTCCGCGCCGCCCTTCTCGTCCTCCCCGAGCTCACTCACGCGCTCTAAGGGAGGCGGCCGTTCAGGTCGGAGGCGGTCCCCACCGAGGGGAAGCAGCAGGAACAGCCTCAACGAACCTTAGGCGGCCTTTTCGCCTTCGATCAGGCTCGGCTGGGCCGTGCCGATCTCGATGCGGCGGGGCTTCAGGGCTTCCGGGAGCTCGCGCTTAAGCGAGATCGAAAGCAGGCCGTCAGCCAGGTTGGCGTCGCTCACCACGACGTAGTCGGCGAGCTGGAAACGTCGCTCGAAGTTACGCTCGGCCAGGCCGCGATGCAGGAAGCGGCGCGGTTCGTCGTTGGCGGCCTTGCGGCCGGTCACGGTGAGCAGGTTTTCCTTCACCTCGATCTCGAGCTCTTCGGGGCGGAAGCCCGCGACAGCGATATCGACGCGGTACGCGTTCTCGTCGGTGCGTTCGATGTTGTAGGGCGGATAGCCGGTGGCCGCGTCAGCGGTGGCGGTTTCCAGCAGGTCGGCCAGGCGGTCGAAGCCGACGACGGAGCGATAAAGCGGGGAGAAATCGATCGTACGCATAGCGTCCTTCTTTCAAAGCAAGGTTGCGTTTCAGGATGGACGGCACGGACCAGAGTGGCTCCGCACCTCCAGAAGGCCCGGGAATCCAGCGCCTTCGAGCATGAGGTAAGTCGGGCTTTTCGCCGTTCAAGGCCTTGTCAGGGCGGCGGCGCGCCCTAGGCTCCCCCAAACTCAACCCGCCAGGAAACCCCCATGATCCGCCCGGTCCTCGCCGCCGCAGCCGTCGCTCTGGCGTTCACAGCCCTACCGGCCCAGGCCGCCGACGCCGCGCTCAAGGCCGCCATCGCCGGACCGCAGCGCGCGCCTGAAAACGTGGCTCGCGACGGCGCGCGTCATCCGGGCGAGACGCTGACCTTCTGGGGCCTGAAGCCCAAGCAGACCGTCATCGAGCTGTCGCCCGGCGGCGGCTACTGGACCGAGATCCTGGCGCCCTACGCCAAGGCCACCGGCGGGACCTACGTGGCGACCGCGGCCGACCTCGACAATCCCAAGCTCTCCGACGCCGCGAAGAAGGCCCGTGCGGGCTTCGAGGCCAAGTACGGCGACCAGGCCAAGTACGGGCAGATCCAGTACGTGAACTTCGGCGCGGTATCCGGCCCGCTGGGCGCGCCGAGCTCGGCCGACCTCGTGATAACCGCGCGCAACGTCCACAACTGGATGATGCAGGGCTCGCTCGACAAGGTCCTGAAGGACGCCCACGCGGTCCTGAAGCCGGGCGGCGTCCTGGCGGTCGAGGAGCATCGGTCCGATCCGAAGCCCGAACTGCCGGGCGTCTCGAACGGCTACGTCTCGACCGCGACCGTGATCGCCGCCGCCGAGAAAGCCGGCTTCAAGCTCGCGGCAAAGTCCGAGGTCAACGCCAATCCGAAGGACACCAAGGACTATCCGTTCGGCGTCTGGACCTTGCCGCCGTCGCGCTGGACCACGGCCAACGGCCAGGGCTCGGATCCGAAATTCGACCGCACCAAGTACGACGCCATCGGCGAGAGCGACCGCATGACCCTGCGGTTCGTCAAGGCCGGCTGAGGCCGCCGCCTTGTCCTCCTCGTCGCTCAGGCTTACCCGCCGCACAGCGATCGCCAGCGCCGCGGCGCTGGCGGCCTGCGGGCCGCGGAAGGCCGGCGACAAGGCCGCGTCCGAAAAGCCCACGACCATAGCCGCGGCCGTGGCCGGGACCTGGCGGGCTCCCGCCGACCGGGCGCGCGACGGCTGGCGACATCCCGCCGAGAGCCTGGCGTTCTGGGGGCTGAAGCCCGGCCAGACCGTCGTGGAATTCTGGCCAGGCTCGGGCTGGTACACCGACATCATCGCGCCGTTCCTGGCGGCCACCGGCGGCACGCTCTACGCGGCGAACCTGCAGCTCACGCAACCGTCAGACGACGCCGCGCGCGCCATCGTCGACGCCTACCGGCGCCACCTGGAGGCCAAGCCCAAACTCTACGGCAAGGTGGAGATCACCGCCTTTGGCCCGACCAGCGGACCGGTCGCGCCGGCGGGTTCGGCCGACCTCGTGCTCTTCCTGCGCAACCTGCATAACTGGATGGCGGCGGGCATCGCCGAGAAGGCTTTCCGCGACGCCTTCGCGGCCCTGAAGCCTGGCGGCGCCCTGGGCGTGGAGGAGCATCGCGCCGACGCCGGCGGCGTCCCCGACGTACTCGCCACCAACGGCTATGTGCAGCAGGCCTATGTCGTGCAGCTGGCCCAGGAGGCCGGCTTCGTCCTGGCCGGCGCCAGCGAGATCAACGCCAATCCGAAGGACACCAAGGATCATCCGTTCGGCGTCTGGACCTTGCCGCCGGTGCGCCGTTCCTCCGTGCGCGGCCAACCGGCGGATCCCGACTTCGACCACGCGCCGTACGATGCGATCGGAGAGAGCGACCGAATGACGCTTCGGTTCGTCAAACCGGCTTAGTCACAACCCTGACGGTTTACTTAGCTCACGCCAGAAGCGAAGCTCTTCTGACTCGGGAGCACGGAGAGCATGGCGACGCTGGAGGAGCTGACGGATCGGATCCGCCACGCGGCGGCGTCCGCCGATCAAGCTGCGCCGCTCGGGAAATCCATCAAGCTCAACCTCAAGGGCGAAGGCTTCATCCACGTCGATGGTTCGTCGGTGACCAATGACGACAAGCCTGCGGACCTGACGGTGACAGTGGCGTTGAAGGACCTGAAGGCGTTGGGCAAGGGCGAGCTGGACCCGGCGCGTGCGATGATGACGGGGCGCCTGAAACTCTCCGACATGGGGCTCGCCATGAAGCTCCAGCCGGCCATTCAGTCTCTGTTTGCTAAGGCCACGTAAGGAGGGGTGATGATCGATGCCGCCCCCCTGGTCGAGACGTCGGCTTCGCCGTCCCCACCGGGCGGTGAGGCGTCGTGGTTCAAAGGCGCCGGCGGCGCCCGACTGCGCGCTGCGCTCTTCCGGCCCAAGGCCGCCGGACGCGCGCGGGGCTCGGTCATCCTGTCGGGCGGACGCACCGAACCGATCGAGAAATATTACGAGACCATCGCCGATCTCCTGGAGCGCGGCTTCGTCGTCCTGGCGCACGACTGGCGCGGGCAGGGCCTGTCGCAGCGCGGTCTCGCCGATCCGCTGAAGGGCCACGCCAGCGGCTACAAAGCCTTCCTCGACGACTACCGGCTGCTGCTGGACGCCTATCAGGACGAGTTGCCCAAGCCCTGGGTGGCGATGGGTCATTCGATGGGCGGCTGCCTGACGCTGCTCGCCATGGCCAACGGCGAGCGGCGGTTCGCCAGCGCGATCCTTTCCGCTCCGATGCTCGGCGTGCAGACCGGCGGCGTTGCGCTGCCTCTGGCCCGCGGGCTCGCGGGCGTGAACGTCATGCTCGGCCGCGCCGGGCGTTACGTGCTCGGCAATGCCGGAAAGCCGTTCGACGACAATTTCGACGGCAACGTGCTGACCCATGACGCCCGCCGCTTCGCCCGCACCAACGCCCTGCTGGTCGCGGAGCCAAAGCTGGCGCTGGGCGCTCCCACCTACGGCTGGCTCGACTTCGCCTTCCGCGCCACCGCCTATCTCGCCCGTCCAGAGCGGCTGAGCGTCGTCACCGTACCGGTGGTGATCGTCTCGGCCGAAGAGGACAAGCTTGTCGACAACGCCGCCCAACTGGCGGCGGCCCGCCACCTGCCGCAGGGAAAGTTCATCAACGTCCCCGGCGCCTTCCACGAAATCCTGATGGAGACCGATCCCATGCGAAACATCTTCCTTCGCGCCTTCGACGCCCTGACCGGCCGCACCGCGCCGCAACCCGCCGAGGCCCCGAAGCCCGCCGCGCCGGCTCCGGCGCCGGCCCCGACCCCTGCGCC
>JBOHKZ010000391.1:0-9797 GCA_050729355.1 Phenylobacterium sp.
GCGTGGCGATGAACACCGGCACGCAGGCGGCCAAGGAAGCCGGCAACATGGTGGACCTCGACTCGAATCCGACGAAGTTGATCGAGGTGGTCGAAGTGGGCAAGCAGCTGCTCATGACGCGCGGGGCGTTGACGACGTTCTCGATCGCCAACGACGTGGCCAAGTATTTCGCGATCATCCCGGCGCTGTTCGTGGTCACCCTGCCGGCCCTGGGGGCGCTCAACATCATGGGGCTCTCCAGCCCCAAGAGCGCGATCCTCTCGGCGGTGATCTTCAACGCCCTGGTCATCGTCGCCCTGATCCCGCTGGCGCTGCGCGGCGTAAAGTACCGGGCGATCGGGGCCGGCAAGCTCCTGCAACGCAACCTGCTGATCTACGGCCTGGGCGGCATCGTGGCGCCGTTCATCGGCATCAAGCTCATCGACATGATCGTGTCGGGGGTAGGCCTTGTTTGAAGCCTCGACGCCTGGTGAGCGCGCTCTTCGTCGGCGCGGCTCTGATGTCTCTCTTCTTCCTGCTCGCACTCGCCAGTGTGCGGCTGGAAGGGCTGGCGGGCGCTGCCCCGTGACCCCCGCGTCCGCCAGCGCCGCCTCTCCTTGAAAGAACAAGAAATGTCTCTCTGCAAAGGCTCTCAAAACCGCTTTGGACAACGCGCCGTGGCCGCCCTCTGCGGCGGGCTCGCGCTCTCGATCACCGCCGGCGTCACCTGCGCCACGGCCGAGGAAAAGGCCGACTCGCCGTTCAAGGTTTCGTTCAACGTCGGCGCGAACAGCGACTACGTCTTCCGCGGCATCAGCCAGACCGACGAGGACCCCTCGGTGTTCGGCGGCATCGACGCCAACATCGGCGGCCTCGGCTACGCCGGCGTCTGGGTCTCCAACGTCGACTTCAACAACGGCACGAACGCCGAGTTCGACCTCTACGGCGGCATCAAGCCGGTGGTGGGCGCGGTCACCTTCGACCTCGGCGCGATCTACTACGGCTACACGGACCAGCCGCACGGCTCCAACGAGGACTACTGGGAGTTCAAAGCCGCGGCCTCGGTCCCGGCCGGCCCGGCCACTGTCGGCGCGGCGGTCTTCTACTCGCCGGAGTTCTTCGGAAAGACCGGCGACGCCACCTACTACGAAGTCAACGCGGCGCTGCCGATCCCGAATTCCAGGTTCTCGGTCAGCGGCGCGCTCGGCCGCCAGCAAGTCGAGGGTCCTGCCGACTACACCACCTGGAACGCCGGCCTCGGCTACGCGGTCAACGACCACATCGGTCTGGACCTGCGCTACTGGGACACCGACGAGCACAGCTTCGGCAAGATCTATGACGGCCGCGTCGTCGCGGGCGTCAAAGCGACCTTCTAGGAGATATTTCGATGCTCTCGCAGCTCCGCCCCGCCATCGTCTCGACCCTGTTCTTCACCCTGCTGCTGGGCGTGGGTTATCCGCTGGCGGTCACCGGGATCGGGCAGCTCGCCTTCCCGGCCCAGGCCGGCGGCAGCCTGGTCAGGAACGCCCAGGGGCAGGTGATCGGCTCCTCGCTGATCGCCCAGAACTTCAAGCAACCGCAGTACCTGCACCCGCGGCCGTCGGCGGCAGGGTCAGACGGCTACGACGCCTCGGGGTCGTCGGGCTCCAACCTCGGTCCGCTCAACCCGGACCTGGCCAAGCGCGTGGCTGACGGTGCGGCTGCGTGGCGCAAGGACGGCGGCGGCGCCGTGCCCGCGGACGCGGTGACAACGTCTGGCTCGGGTCTCGATCCGCACGTCTCGCCCGCCAACGCCCAGGGCCAGTCGGCAAGGATCGCCGCTGCTCGCGGCCTTCCCGTCGCCGAGGTCCAGAGGGTGATAGCGGCGCATACGCAAGGCCCTTGGCTCGGCGTCTTCGGCCAGCCGCGGGTTAACGTCCTGCAGACCAACCTCGCCCTCGATGCAGCGGCTCCGGCGCGGCCTGTCCCGCCGGCCGGCTAGGCCGCTCAGGCAAGGCGGCGATGAACACCGACGAACCCCGCCGGCCTGATCCAGAGGCGCTCCTCGCCGCCGCCAACAAGGCTCGGCGGGGGCGCCTCAAGGTGTTCCTGGGCATGGCGCCGGGCGTCGGCAAGACCTACGAGATGCTGCGCACGGCCCGTCGCCGCAAAGCCGAGGGCGACGACGTGGTGATCGGGGTCGTCGAGACGCACGGGCGGCGCGAGACGGAATCCCTGTTGCGCGGCCTCGAGGTGCTGCCGCGCAAGCCCATCGAGCACAAGGGTCGGGCTCTCATGGAGTTCGACATCGACGGAGCGCTCGAACGGCGGCCAAAGCTGCTCGTCGTCGACGAATACGCCCATTCCAACGCCACCGGCTCACGCCATCCCAAGCGGTGGCAGGACGTCGAGGAGCTGCTCGGCGCGGGTATCGACGTCTGGACGACGCTCAACGTCCAGCATCTTGAGAGCCTGGTCGACGTCGTCCTGCGGATCACCGGGGCGCGGCAGCGGGAGACCGTGCCGGACTCGGCGTTGTCGCGCGCCGATGACATCGAGCTCGTCGACATCACCCCGGATGAACTCCGCCAGCGGCTGGCCGACGGCAAGGTCTATGTGCCGGAGACGGCCCGGCTCGCGGCCGACAACTTCTTCAAGCCCGAGAACTTGACGGCGCTGCGCGAGATGGCCCTGCGGCGCATGGCGCAGACCGTCGACGACCAGTTGATCGCGGCGATGCGAGAGAAGGGCGTCGAAGGCCCTTGGGCGGCCGGCGAGCGCATCGTCGTCCTGGTGGCCGGCGACGCCATGGCCAACGCCCTGGTGCGGGTCGGCCGGCGCCTCTCGGACATGATGATGGACGCGCCCTGGACCGTGGCGCACGTCGAGCGCCCCAACCAGAAGCCGCCGTCCGCGGCGACCCTGACCCGGCTCAGCGACGCCCTGAAGCTCGCCGAGCAGCTTGGCGGCTCGACCGTCGTGCTGACCGGCGACGACGTGGTCGCCTCGGTGATGGCCTATGCCCGGCGCAACAATGTCACCCAGATCGTCATGGGTAAGGCGCGCGACAGCCGCCTTCGCGAGTTGCTCGGCCGGACGCTGTCCACGGAACTGCTGCGGGAAGCCCAAGGCGCCGCCGTCCACGTGGTCACCGAGCGGGGGCACGAAGGGGCCGAGGCGCCGGCCCGGTCGCTTCGCCTGGGCCCGCCGCAATGGCGCGGCCACCTCGGGGCGCTCGCGCTCGTGGCGGTGGCGGGCGGCATGGCCAGCCTCACCGATCAGCTCGCGTCGGGCGCCAACCTGGCGATGATCTTCCTGCTCAGCGTCCTGGGCGCGGGCATGGTCTTCGGACTTTGGCCCGCGATCACCGCGGCGGCGGTGTCGGCCTTCATCTACAACTTCTTCTTCCTGGAACCGCGGCTGTCGCTGGCGATCGGCCATTCCGCCGACGTCCTGACCTTCATCGTGTTCTTCGTGGTGGCGATGACGACGGGGTGGCTGACCGGGCGGGTTCGGGACCAGACGCGGAAGACCTCGACGCGGGCGTCCGCGATCGCAGCGCTCCTGGCCTCCAGCCGACGCCTCTCCGGGTCGGCCACGCGGGACAACACGGCCCACGCCCTGGCCGACCAGATCTCGGCCGCAGCCAACGCCAAGGCGATCGTCCTGCTGCCGCGTGGCGACGAGATCGAGGCCGTCGCCGGCGCGCCCGAGTTGGAGGTCCTCGGAGCCGCGTCCATGGCCGCAGCGCGCTGGGCCTGGGAGAAGGGCGAATCCGCCGGCCACGGCACCGGGACGCTGCCGCAGACGAGCTGGACCTTCTGGCCATTGCAGGGCGTGCGCGATCGGGTCGGCGTCGCCGGCGTCGAGGCCAACGCCCTCAGTCCCGGATCGGACGAGGAGAAGCTGGCGCTTGCCCTGCTCGACCAGGGCGCCGTCGCCCTCGAACGCGCCGACCTGGCGCTGGCGTCGGTAGAGGCTGAGACCCTGCGGCGCTCGGACCAGTTCCGCGCCGCGCTCCTGAACTCCATCAGCCACGACCTGCGGACGCCGCTGTCGACGGTGCTCGGCTCGACGACCACGATGATCGAGTATGGCGAGGGCATGCCGGCGGCCACCCGGGCGGACCTCCTGCAAAGCGTGCGCGAAGAGGCTGAGCGCCTCAATCGCTACGTCGGCAACCTGCTCGACATGACGCGCCTGGAGGGCGGGGGCCTGCACTTCCGCACGGACTGGATCGATGTCCGCGACGTACTGATGGCCGCCGCCGAGCGGGTCTCGCGCCGTCTGGAGGGGCGACATATCGAACGGGACTTCCCCCCCGATCTGTCCCTGGTGCGGCTTGACCCCAACCTGCTCGAGCAGGCCGTCGTGAACATCCTGGAAAACGCCATCGCCTACAGCCCTGACGAGACGGCGATCGACCTCGCGGCGTATGAGGACCGGTCCAATGTAGTCATCAGCATCGAGGACGAGGGCAAGGGCATTCCCACCGCCGAACTGGAGCGCGTCTTCGAGAAGTTCCGCCGCATGGAAGAACCCACCGACCGCTCGAAGGGCGTGGGCCTGGGCCTCTCGATCTCGAAGGGCTTCATCGAAGCCATGGGCGGCCGCATCGCCGCCGCCAGCCCGATCCACGGCGACCACGGCACCCGCGTGCTGATCAGCCTGCCAAAATCTTCTCCCCTCGCAGAGGCGCCTAAATGAGCGTGTATCCCCGCGTCCTGGTGATCGACGACGAGCCGCAGATCCATCGCTTCCTGCGCGCCGCCCTGCAGGCCGACGGCTTCGAGCCGTTGCGCGCCGACACCGGCGCCGAGGGCCTGCGGGAGATCGCCCGCACCGCGCCGGACGCGGTCGTTCTCGACCTCGGATTGCCGGACATGGATGGCAAGCAGGTGCTGATCAAGGCGCGGGAATTCTATCAGGAACCGATCATCATCCTCTCCGCCCGCGATCGCGAGATGGAGAAGATCGAGGCGCTCGACCTAGGGGCCAACGACTATGTCGAAAAGCCGTTCGGGGTCGGCGAGCTTCTGGCCCGGCTGCGCGCGGCGCTGCGACAGCGCTCGCACGCCGCCGAACCGCCGCCGGCGATCATCACGACGGGTCCGCTGACCATTGATTTTCCGAGACGTTTCGTGACCCGCGGCGGCGAGGTCGTCCATCTCTCGCCGAAGGAATACGACCTCCTGGCCAAGCTTGCGCTCAACGCCGGCAAGGTGATGCAGCATCGCGACCTGCTGATCGCGGTCTGGGGTCCGGCGCACGTGGACGACACCCAATATCTGCGGGTCTTCGTGGGTCAGCTTCGCCAGAAGATCGAGAACGATCCCGCCGAACCGCAGATCATCCTGACCGAGCCTGGGATCGGCTACCGGTTCGTCACCGACGACATGCTGCGGATCGCGTCGCAGTCCTGAGCACGGCGGCCGGGCGTTCCCAAGAGCACCAATTGGCTTCGACCCGCGCTCAGCGACGCGGCCGTCCGACCTCGGAAGCGACGGCCAGGTAGCCCGCGACCAGTTCCACGAGACGATCGGGAGCCTCCGGGCGGCCCTCGCTGCGTCCGGTGAACTTCACGCCCAGCACGAGGCGATGGTTCGCCGGCGTCGCGACCGGCCAGAAATCGAACCCGGCCTGGTCGAACGGGTAGGCCTCGGCCCGGGTCGGCTGGTTCTTGGCGAGCGCCCATTGCGCGGCTTCCTGGTCGGCGTCGGAGAGCGTCGAGCCGCCGCTGGCGGCTGCAGGCCAAAGCTTGCCGGCCTTCTCCGCGAGGATCACCGCGGGAGCCTCGAAGATGCGGCCGAGCGACCGGGCGGCGACGTGAAACACATCGCCCGCAGGGTCTGGCTTGATGATCGCATGCGCCAGGGCGCGCAGGGCTTCGGCCTGTTCGGCGGCTCGGCGCGCCGCGACGGCCCGGCGTCGCGACTGAGCGCCGACCGTGCTCGCAATGGCGGCCACCAGCAGCAGGAGGGCCAGCGCCCAGAGATCCGTCGGGTTGGCGACCTGGAACGACATCCGCGGTTCGACAAAGAGGAAGTCAAAGATGGCGACGCCGAGCAGGGCGCAGGTCAGCGCCGGACCCCAGCCGAAGCTCAGCGCGGCGACGATCACCGGCAGCACGAAGACCAGGGAGAGGTTGGGCGTCTGAACGAGGTTGTCGACCACGAAGGCCGCGATCGCAGCGGCCGCGACCAGCGCCAGGCTCATGGCGTATCCGGCGGCGACGGAGGTCCCGACTGGGCGCTCAGTCACTGCATCTGGCGAGGGGGAGGGGACTGCAAGGTCGCTGGGCATCATCGCCTCTGAGCTGTTCCGGGAGAACTCATACGCCCCTTCCGCATAAGGGATCGATGTGGAATTCGGGTCGGGTCAGGGGCGGGCAGCCGCCCCGTTCGCGGCGAACGTCGGGTCATGCCAGCCGCCGCCCAAGGCCTGGATGAGCGTCACCGCCGTCGTCTGTCGCTGCGCCTGCGCCTGGGCCAGCGCGGTGCGCGCGGCGTAGGCCGAGGTCTGGGCGGTGAACACCTCGACGTAGCTGACCGTGCCGGCCCGGTACTGGTTTTCGACCATGGTCGCCGCGGCGTCGGCGGCGGTCGCGGCCTGGCGGCGCAGGACGTACTGGGCCTCAAGAGCGCGGGTGGCGGCGAGTTGGTCCTCGACGTCCTGCAGGGCGGTGAGCACGGTCTGGCGATACTGCGCCACGGTCTGGTCGTAGGCGGCCTTGGCGCCCGTGACCTGAGCCTTGCGCGCGCCGCCGTCGAACAGCGTCTCGGCGGCCGAGAGGCCATAGCTCCACAGGCTGTTCGGGGCGCTGAAGAGGCCGCTGAGCGCGTTGGCCGCGAACCCGTAGGAGCCGTTCAGGGTCAGGTCCGGGAAATAGGCTGCGCGCGCAACGCCGATCTGGGCGTTGGCCGCCGCCATCCGGCGCTCGGCCCCGGCGATATCGGGGCGCCGTTGCAGCAGGGTGGAGGGCACCCCCGGCGGGATGGCCGGCGCGTAGTCCGTCCAGGTCGCCGGCGGCAGGCTGAAGGTCCCGGGCGCCTCGCCGACCAGCACGGCGATGGCGTGCTCGAAGGTGGCGCGCTGCTGCCGTGAACTTGCGAGATCGGCCTGGGCGTTGGCGAGCTGGGTCTGGGCCTGCAGGAGGTCGCTGTGCGGCACGGTCCCGGCGTTGAACCGGTTCTGGGTGATCTGGGTGGTCCGCCGGTAGCCCTCGACGGTCGCCTGGTCGATGGCGACGTTGGCGTCGGCCTGGCGCAGTCCGAAGTAGTTCACCGCCAGCTCGCCCTGGGCCGAGAGCGTGGCGTTGGCGAGGTCGGCTTCGCTGGCCTGGGCGTTGGCCTCGGCGCCCTCGACAGTGCGGCGGATGCGGCCCCAGACGTCCGGCTCCCAGGTCCCGCCCAGGTTCGCGCGATAGGTCGAGCGTGCGCTGCTCCTGCCGCCCACCACCCCGCCGCTCGTCGAGCCGTCGGGATTGACGATGACCGTCCCGCCGCCGCCGCCGTCGCCCGAGCGGCTGCCGCTGCCCGTCAGGTTGATGGTCGGGAAAAGCGCCGCGCGCTGTTCGCTGACGGTGGCTCGGGCCTGGCGGTAGGCGGCTTCCGCGGCGGCGATGTTCTGGTTGGAGACCTTCACGCGGGCCTCGAGCCCGTCGAGCACGGGATCGCCGAACAGGCTCCACCAGTCTCCGCGGTCGAGCGCATCGGCGGGGGCGGCCGGCGACCACCCGGCGGCTTCCTTGTAGGTCGGCGAAATTGGCGCGGCGGGCCTCGCGTAATCCGGCCCAACGGCGCAGGCGGCCAGTGCGGCGCAGGCGAGCAGGCACAGGGAGATCCGGAGGTAGGTCATGCCGGTTGGACCTCTTCACTTCCGCCGCGGCTAAGGTAGCGTTCGTCCCGACGCCCGCGCAGGCGGTCCAGATAGATGTAGACCACCGGCGTCGTCAGCAGCGTCAGGAGCTGGCTGGCGATCAGCCCGCCGATGATCGCAACCCCCAACGGCCGGCGAAGCTCCGAGCCCTCGCCGAAGCCGATGGCCAGCGGCAGGGCGCCGAGGCCGGCTGCGAGCGTCGTCATCAGGATCGGGCGGAACCGCAACAGACAGGCCTCGCGCACTGCCTCGGTGGCGCTGAGGCCCCGCGAGCGCTCAGCCTCCAGCGCGAAGTCGATGATCAGGATGGCGTTCTTCTTGACGATGCCGATCAGCAGGAAGACCCCGATCAGGGCGATGATCGAGAACTCCATCTTGAAGATCATCAGCGCCAGCACCGCGCCGACGCCGGCCGAGGGCAGGGTGGAGAGCACGGTGATCGGGTGGACCAGGCTCTCGTAGAGAACGCCCAGCACGATGTAGATCGCGATCAGCGCCGCGGCGATCAGCACCGGTTCGTCCTTCAACTGGTCCTGGAAGCTGCGCGCCGTGCCCTGGAAGCTGCCCCGGACATTGTTGGGCAGGCCGATATCGGCCTCGGCCTGGGCGATCGTCGCCTGGGCGTCGCTGAGGCTCGAGCCGGGCGCCAGGTTGAAGGAGACGGTGGTGGCGAGTTCGCCGTCCTGGTGGTTCACCGACGTCGGGGTGGCGCGCTCGTAGAACTTGGCGATAGCGGGCAACGGGACCATCCGGGTCGGTGCGGTCGAGAGCGCGCTGCCGGTGGAGGGATCGCGCAGCGCCGGATTTGCCGCCTGCGCCGCGGCCGGGACAGCGTCGGCCGTCGATCCGGGCGTGGTGTCGCCGGACACCGTCGCGGGGCTGACGCTGGTGGCGGTCGTGGCGCTGCCGCTCGCCGGCACATAGACCTGGGACAGGGCGTCCGGGCTCTGGTTGTAGGCCGGGGCCACCTCCATGACGACGCTGTACTGGTTGAGGTCTTCGTAGATGGTGGCCGCTTGCCGCTGGCCGAAGGAGTTGTAGAGCGCGTTGTCGACGGCGCGGGGGGTGACGCCCAGGCGGGCGGCCGTGTCGCGGTCGATTTCCACGAAGGTCTCGATGCCGTTGTCCTGCTGGTCGGTGTTGACGTCGGTGAGCGCGGGCCGGCCGTCGAGGGCGTCGGCGAGCTTCTGGGCCCAGGTCTTCAGGTCGGCCGCGTTGTCGCTCTTCAGCGTGTACTGGTAGCTCGAATTGCTCGAACGCCCGCCCATGCGCAAATCCTGCACCGGGCTCAGGAACACCCGCAGGCCGGTCAGCTGGTTGAGCTGCGGCCGCAGCCGGTCGATCACCGCCTGCGTCTTCTCGCTGCGTTGCGACGGCGGCTTGAGGTTGACGAACATGAAGCCGCCGCCGGAGCGGCCGCCGCCCGAAAAGCCGACCACGGTATCGACCGCCGGGTCCTTGCGGATGATGTCGACCGCCTGGCGCAGCTTGTCGGCGATCGCGGCCGACGAGATGCTCTGGTCGGCGCGCAGCCCGGCGTTGAGCTGGCCGTTGTCCTGCTGCGGAAAGTAGCCCTTGGGGATCGCGTTGAACAGGTAGACGTTGAGTCCGATCACCACCAGCAGCACCGCCATGACCACGCCCTTGCTGGCCAGCGCCCAGTCGAGGCTGTGGGCATAGGTGCGCAGCGTGCCGTTCCAGGCCCGCTCCGCCTGGCGGCCGAACCAGGCGCGCAGGCGCCCCGGCGGCTTGCCCTTGGCCTCCTCGGCCTCGCTGCGCAGCAGCATCGCGCACAGCATCGGCGTGGTGGTGAGCGAGATCACCAGCGAGATCAGCACCGCGGACGACAAGGTGACCGCGAACTCGCGGAACAGGCGCCCGACCTGCCCGCCCATGAACAGCAGCGGGATGAACACCGCCACCAGCGACAGGCTGATCGACAGCACCGTGAAGCCGACCTC
>JBOHKZ010000392.1:0-4151 GCA_050729355.1 Phenylobacterium sp.
CTCAGGAACCATTGCGCAGTCTTCGTCGCGTCCTGGCGCTTGGCGACCAGGGTGTAGTCCATGAAGGACTGCCGCAGCGCCTCGGCGCCGGTCTTGGCTTCAAGCGGATAGGGCGACGAGAAGGAGATCTCGAAAATCGTGCCGGAGACGAACCTCGCGTTCGTGCGGTCGCTGATCCCCTGCGCAAGCCAGTGCTTGAAGTCTCGGTTGTCGGCCGCCGGCCGGCTCTGATAGGCGGCGATCTTCTGGGGATCCGTCTCCCAGTTGAGCGCGGTCACGACCGGCCCCGCCACGCGGAAGTCCTTGATCAGCTCGCGCTGGGTGTCGATGAACGGGCCCAGGTCGTTGATGTTCTGAGCCGCACCGGTCAGCGGATCCTTCCTGAGGATGTTCAGCATCACCCGCGCCGTCGCCTCATAGCGAGGCTGGACGACAAGCGTCACCACCAGCCCGCCAAGGAACGTGAACACCGTGCACGCGACGATCAGCGGCGCCCGCGCCCAAAGGATTCTCAGGAATTGAATGATGCTCATGGTCTTACTCGCGACGCTGCTTAGAACAGCCTCTCACCGATCGTAACAATGTCCCCGACCTTGACGGGATCCTCGAGCTTGACGCCCTTCAGCGGCTTGCCGTCGCGGACGATCTTCACCTTCTTCTCACTGCCATTCTCGTTCACGCCGCCGCCCTTGGCGATGGCCATCCGGACCGTCATGCCCTCGGTGACCGGGAAGGCCCCAGGCGAGTTAACCTGACCCGAAATGTAGAAGACTTCGTTCTCGACGGTGGGGATATAAATCTTGTCGCCATTGTGCACCACCGGGTCCTTGTCAGGCGCGCCGGAGGCCAGTTGGGCGATCGAATAGCGTTGGGTCGCGCCGCCGCCGGTCGGGGTCAGGAGGATGAAGTCGGCGCCGCTGCCCGAACGTCCCCCTACCCGCGCGAGAATCTCGGACAGGTGATAGTTGCGATCGAGCGGCAGCAGACCGGGGCTGCCGACGGCGCCCAGGACGGTGACGTACCGGCTGTTGATCCCCACCACTTCCGTGCGGACGACGGGGTCGGCGTAGAAGCCGCCCTTGATGAGCGCCTGGCGCACATCGTCGGCGAGTTGCAGCACGGTGCGCTGAGCGGCCGGGATGGCGCCGATCATCGGCAGCAGGATGGTGCCGTCGGTGCTGACCCGTGCGCGCGAACCGAAATCGGCGCGACCGACCAAGCCGATCTCGACCACATCGCCCGGGCCCAGCAGGTAGGAGCTGTCCACGGCCGTCGATTGCGGCGTGGTCGCCGCCGCAGCCGGCGGCGCGGCCTGAGCCGGCGACGGTTGCACCTGGGCGCTCGCGGCGATCGGCGCGGCGAGCAGGAGAGCTCCGAAAAGAGCCAGGCGAAGGAGGGATAGCTCGATCATCTTTTTCATCAGAAGAAGCTGCCTGTGATGCCGATCGCGACGCGGTCGGACCTGTAGTTGAATTGGGTAAGGTCGGCTTTGCGGTCCGTGTGGCTCGCATCGAGCGTCAGCGAGATCTTCCGCCCGATCTTCATGGCCGCTCCGCCGGATATCGTCGTGTCATCGCTCTTGCGCAGTTGCAGGCCGGGAATGGCCTGACCGCCCTTGTAGTCGCTGCGTCCCTTGGAGAACGCCGCGTTGACGCTAATCCGGGTGTTCAACCGGTAGTTCCCCGTCACACGGAACGCGCCGGTGCGGACGTAGGCTGCATCGGCCGCCGACGAGGCGTTGTTCGCCAGCGTATAGTCCAGCGCAAGGTTCAGCCTGGGCGAGGCCCGGTAGGTCAGGGCGACGTCGGCGCCGAACGCGCCCGACGAATCCTGGCCGCCGTTTGGCTCGATCCGCGTGTAGTTGACCGCCGCGTTGCCGCTGAGGCGATTGCCGATCTTCCGGGTGTAGCTGATGCCGCCGCTGAACTGGTCGACCCGGTCGGAGGGCGACGGCGCAAGCGGGTCATCCTCGTAATGGATCTCCGAATACTCGCCCGTCAGCGCGACGCTGCCGAGGGTCTTGTTCTGATACCCGAGGGCGCCTTGAACACTCCGGGTCGAGGAGTCGATGAAGGTCGTGGTCCTCGCGTCGTTCATCAGCTTGGTGTAGCCGCCGCCCAGGCTGCCGAAGATGCTCCGGCGGCCGCAGGTCACGTTCACATTGGCCGACTCCTGGTCGACAATGTTCCTGGCCACGGGAACGGTCAGATCGGCGAGCAGCGCCAGGCGGTGCGAATAGTCCCCCACCAGCGTGCCGTTGCAGGCGCCCATCTGGGCGGTGCCGCCGAGGGTGACGATGTAGTTGTCCGCGTCGAGGTTCGAGTTCTTCTGGTGGCGCTCGAAGTCAGCAGAGCCGATGGCGTAGAACGACAGCCGGCTTGAGGGCACCTGGAACGTCGCGGTCGTGCCGAGCGTGTAGGTGTTGTCTTCCTTCTTCAGGCGCCGAAGCGCGGCGACGGTGGCGTCGCCGGCCGCAACGTTGGAGTCGTAGGAGGCCAACGCACGGGCATCCAGCACGAAGCGGTCCGTGCCGCCTGGCGCGCCGCTGGCGACCTGAGCCGCAGCTCCGCCACAACAGGCCAGGGCCGCGCCAAAAGCGAGGGCTCCCCCGCCGCGGCTAAGGTTCGTTGAGTTCACGAGGCTGGACCGCATCTTCAGTTGGTCTTCGCCGGAGCGGCGGCCGGAGCCGGAGCAGGAGCAGGAGCGCCAGCCGCGGCGGGCGCCTTGGCGGCCGGAGCGGGCTTGGGCGGCTCATAGCCCTTGGCGAACTTCACGTCCTTCATGCCCGCGGCCACGACGCCGCCGAAACGCCGGCTGACGGCTTCCTGGACACGCGTCTGGCGCAGGTAGTTCGTGGCGTGGCGGAGCGCCAAGGCGTTCGCCACCGGCTCTTCGCGGATACTGACGATGTGTCCGACCAGCACCACGCCGTTCTGCGGCACGGCGAAGACGTCGTCGGACTTGATCCTCATGAGCTGCTCGACGAACTTCGGGTCCACCGCCAGGGCGTCGATCTCGGTCTGACCGTTGGCGAACGGGATCTTGCGCGCCGTGAGCAGCGCCCGAACCTCGTCCATCGTGTGAAGCGGCTGCAGCGCAGCGCCCAGGGTCGGATCGTTCGGAAGGTTGAACCGCAGGGCCTCGACAGAGAACTTCTTGCGGGCGCTGTAGAGGTCCGGATGCTGATCGACGAACTGCTGGGCGTCTTCGGCGCTGGGCGCCGGGACGGCCTTGACCAATTGCTCCTGCCAGGTGCGGACGAGCAGTTGCTCGTTCGTCTGTTCCTGCAGGCGCGCGTATTCGGGCGTCTTGTCGATCTTCTGCTTGTGGGCCGCCTGAGCGAGGATCTTGCGCTGCACGATCGCGCCCAACGCCTGCTGCTCGGCCAGCTTGCGGGTCTTGGCGTCAGGCGCCTTGAAACCGGTCAGCGCCGCCTGGAGATCCAGGACCGTAATCTCGTCCTTGCCAACCTTGGCCACGACCTGGCCCTTGGGCTGGCCATTGCCGCAGGACGACAGACCCACACAGGCGACCACCGCCAGTGCGACTGCAAATTGCGACTTCATCCACGTCCCCCCGTTGCTTGCGCCGCGCGCCCGGCACCTAAGCCGTCACAGCCCGACGAAAGTCAGAATGCATATCGAGCACTGATCTTTGTCCGAATTCGGACGCCTGGGCCACCTGTATGTGCAGCTGGCCTCGCAGCCTCTGCCGCTGCTCGCCCCACATGCCTCAGGCCTACCTTATGGACCTTGCCAAATCCTTGCGCCAATGTGGGTTTTGGGGCGCTGACGAGGTTTCGTGTGACAGACGCGACGGGTTGGGTCTGAGCGCCGGAACCTTGCCCATTTCTGGGTTTCAGATGGTCATTCGAACCAACCCGCCCCCGTCCGGCTGCACGGCGCCCTATCGACGACACTTAACCATCCGAGAAGGTCTTCGTCCGACATTGGCCCTGGCGCGCGCGAATCTGCGTCTAAGCTCTCCAGCAGAGCGCCGCACGGGGCCGTAAGCAGGTGAATTCAAGCGTCCAGAATGTCGATTGCCGATAGCCCCATAGCACGCCGCGCCCTCGACGCCGGGCGCTCCGCCTGGGCCGTCGCGCTCGATCTCGCGGGCCAGGCGTTCGAGGAAGTGCGCGAGCACGCTCC
>JBOHKZ010000393.1:0-4195 GCA_050729355.1 Phenylobacterium sp.
GGTGCGCCCTTGACGGCGAAGGGCGTCGCGACGCTGGCCGTATCCAAGGCGCCGGTCCAGTTGTGGCCTTGCGCGAATTCGTCACCCGCGCTTTCCACGCCCTTTCCGATCATCGTCGGGGCGAGGCCGGGAACGAACGGCATTGCGGCGCCGAAGAGCGCGCCTTGGCCAATCTCGGTCCCGCTCCATTCGGTGCGCGAGTGGTCCAGGAACTGTGCGCCTTGCCGCGCGGCGCTCAACCCGGCCCCTACGGCCGCGCCCCCAGCCGCGACCTTGAGCGTGACTCCGACGCCGCCGTAGGTCGCAATGAGGGGCCCCGATACGAAGGCCGTACCGCCCACTGCGACGACGATAGGCGCCGCCTTGATCCCCGTGATCGTTCGCTCGCCCCCGGTGTAGACGTCCTCCCGGTAGCTGCTGAACTGCTGCTCGCCGAAGCTTTGCGCGAACCGAACGAAGTCCTCGGCCTCGGCGAGCTCGTCGGGCGTCTGCGCCTTGTCGATTTCGTGCAGACCGATCTCAAGATTTTGCCTGGCCTCGGCGACGAAACGGGCCGGGTCGCCGCGCGAGCGCCCGCCAAGTAGATGCGATGGCGCCGAGGCGAGGGCCGCCGCGCCGCCCTGAGTCTTGGCCCACTCCTTGGTTCCGTCTTCCAGGATATCGATCCGGCGCTTGGCTTCCGGGGCAAGCGCCGCCCTGCGCTCGCGAAGGTGCGCCTGCCAGCCGGCGTCATCCAGCCAGCCCTTGCCTTCGGCGTAGCGTTTGCCTCCGGTGCGGCTGAGCTCAAGAACGCTGCGCATGATGCGCTGCGCCTTGGCGTCCTCCGGGGCCGCCAGGTTGACCTGCTTGCCGTCCCGGTTCCAGGTCGAGAGGCCGGTCTCGGGAGAGTACAGGTTCTTGTTGCCCTTCTCGTCGGTCCAGAGCCGCATGCCTTTCGTCCAGCTCGGCTGGGTCGCCGGATTTCCAACCCAATGGACTTGGCTCGGGTCGGCCTTCTGCGGTCCGAAAGCGGCGGCGCCCAGGTCAAGTGATGGAACGTCGGCCTGGGTCGGGGCCGCGGCCGGTGGGCTCGCCCTGGGCTTTGGCGCCGGCGCCGCGACAGGCTTTGCCGCCGGGGGCGGACTCGCCGCCTTCTGTGGCGGTGCGCTGGGTGGAACCACGATCGTCTGAGCAGCGGCCACCGTCTTGGGACCCACGGCGTCGACGATGCTTGAAACCACCTGATGGCGCTGCTCGTCGGTGATGCCAAGCTTGGTCGCCTGCTGCTTCAGCCAGTCATTGCTGCCTTTCACGGCGCTCTTCGCCTTGTCCGGCACAAGCGGCGAGGACAGGAAGGACGTGTAGAGCTCGTTCGCCAATCCGACGTTGCGGTTGACCCGCTCGGGGTCGTCCGACTTCTCCTGCCTGGAGATGCCGACCCCGCTCGCGGCCTTCACGGGGATCGTCGCCGCGCCTGTCGCGGCGGCCTCTCCCGCCTGCCGAGCGTCCTGCTCGACGGCCGATCCAGCGTGGCCATCGGGCGCCGCGCCGCCACGACCCTGCTGCACCACGTGCGCCAGCTCGTGGCCGAGCAACTGGCGTCCGGCGACGGTCGACGGCGCGAAGCGTCCTGGTCCGAGGGCGATGTGCTGGCCAACCGTGAACGCCTCGGCGTGCAGGGCGTCCGTGGCATTGGCGCCCGCCGCATCACGGTGCAGCCGCACGCCGGAGAAGTCCGCGCCGAACCGCGGCTCGAAGTAGCTGCGCACGTCGTCTGGCAGGTGCTCGCCGGCGCCCAAACGCGCCGGCGTTGCGACGGGCGGTCTCACCTGAAGCGCGCGCGCCGGCGTGGGGGCGGCCACAGCCGTGCGGGTCGCCATGGCCCGCGTGGAGCTCACGGCCGCTTCCCGTTCCTGGCGGTCTGGATCGCGTGGCGGACCGCGCGCTCGATTTCGGCGGCGGAGGCGTTGGCGGGGACTTCCACGCGCAGGCTGGGGATGTTCAGCGTCGGGCCAGGTTCGGCCGCGGCCTCGGCGCCGCGGGTGACCGCGCGGGTCAGGCGGCTGGCTTCGGCCGTCGGTGTCGCCGGATTGGTCCGCACGGTTCCGGTCTGGGCGCGGGGCGCCTGTCCGTCGTCGCTCATGAGGTTGCTCCCCTGAACGGCGCCAGGTCGTACAGGCGGTCCAGTTTTCGGAACTCGGCGTGCGCGGCCTGTTCGACGTGGCGCATGCCGATCGAGGTCTGTTCCGCGGCCGCCAGGAAGGCCGCGTTGGTGGCGATGACGATGATGTTGCCGCCGGCGATTTCCAGCCCGGCCAGCCGCTCGAAGTCGATGTCGTGCAGGGGCGCCTGGGGCGGAAAGGCCTTGCGCCACAACATCTGGCGGCCGGCGTAATCGGGGAACGGGAAGTCGATGAGGTAGCGCAGCCGGCGCAGGAATCCGAAGTCGATGTTGTTGCGCAGGTTGGTCGCCAGGATCGCCAGCCCGTCGTACTGCTCGATGCGCTGCAGGAGGTAGCTGACCTCGATGTTGGCGTGGCGGTCGTGACTGTCCTTCACCTCCGTCCGCTTGCCGAAGAGGGCGTCCGCCTCGTCGACGAACAGCACCGCGCCGGCCTCCTCGGCGGCGTCGAAGATGCGCTTCAGGTTCTTCTCGGTCTCGCCGATGTACTTGGAAACCACGGTGGCGAGGTCGACGCAGTAGAGGTCGAGGCCGAGTTCGCGGGCGATCACCTCGGCCGCCAAGGTCTTGCCGACCCCGCTGGGACCGGAGAACAGGGCGCTGACCCCGCGGCCGCGCGGCAACAGCGCGTCATAGCCCCATCGGCCGTAGACCGTGCCGCGTTGGCCGACCTGATCGGCCACCGCACGCAGGTCGGCCAGCACGCTCGGCGGCAGCACCAGATCGGGCCAGCCGCGCCGGGCCTCGATGCGTTGCGCCAGGCCCTCCAGCCGGCCGGTGGCGCGTTCGCGGCAGGCCGCCCAAAGGGCTTGGCGGTCGGGGACCTCGCCGGTCGCCAGGCTGTCGGCCACCTCGGCCATCTGCGACAGGCCGAAGGGGAAGTGATCGACGACGCTCTCGATAATCTCCGGCGCGATGGCGTGCGCGGCCAGGGCCTCCGTCCAGCCCGCCAACCGCTCCTCGCGGGTCAGCGGGGCGAGGCGCAGCATCGGCAATCCGCCCAGCCCGACGACCGGATCCTCGGAGAGCACGAGGGTCACCGCCATCGCCTCCGTGGCCGCTTCGCGGGCGACCAGGACGGCCAGGCTGGCGGCCGGGTCGTCCGGGCCCAAGGTCTCGGGGCTGGCGTCGACGACTAGGCATAGGCGCGAGAGGGCCGTTTCGCGGATCATCAGCGCGAGCAGCGCTCGCCGTTCCGGCCCGGCGGCGGGCAGGGCGCGGACCTCGATCTCCGTGGGCGTCAGGCCGAAGTGCGCCGCGACGATCCAGGCGGCGGCGCGCCGGCCGCTGCGGCGCGGGCCGACGATCTGGGCGGCCGGCTGGCCGGAGGCCGCAATGCGCTCGACGAGCCCCGCGGACTTCAGCGCGACCCGATCGGGCGTCGGCGCCCTGGACAGCCGGTGGAGCAGCCCACGGAGCCGCTGGTCCCATCCGCCAAGACCCTGCACGAAGCCCATCATGCGTTCGTCCAGCACGATCGGGCTGAGGGCGTCGGGGCTCTCGACCAGGATCAGGGCGTTGCGCCGCAGCGCGCCGTCGGCCGCCAGGCCGATGCGCGCCTGCACCCTCGCCGCGGGCGTCGGGCAGAGCAGCGTCTCGATCAGATGTCGCGTCGCCTGGCCGAGGCCCTGGCGTCCGTGCGCCTGCTCGTAGAGCGCCGCGAGCCCGGCGTCGACCTGCGGCGCCCAGGCCAGCAGCAGCACGTCGAGATCGAAGCCGGAGAGGCCGAAGGTCGACGCCAGGAGATCCAGCGCGCCGGGCCTGCCATCGGCGACCATCGCGTCGCGCGCCGTCTCATAGGTTAGGCGCAGCGCCTTCGCTCCGTCGTCGGAAGGCTCAGCCTCGCTCGCAGGCGCGGCGGCCAACCCCCGCAGCCGCGCGCGCACCCACGCCAGGCCCAGCTGCAGCACCCGGTCGTTGTCCGCCAGCCAGCCACTCCCGACGGCGGCCGTTTCGAACTCGAGCGGGTCGAGGGCCTGGTTCATCGGCTTACGGGGTTAGGGTGTAGATGACAGCGTCGCGGCTGCGCGCACC
>JBOHKZ010000394.1:0-4861 GCA_050729355.1 Phenylobacterium sp.
TCGCCCAGGAGCGCAACGAGCTCTTGGTCGAGGCCATGGGCCACCAGGCGCTGGGCTGGGAGGGCGAGGGCTATTCCGCGCCCGAGATCACCGCGCTTCGGACCATGCTGCGGTCCAAGGGCAACTCCATCGAAGGCGGCACCTCGGAGATCAATCTGAACGTCGTCTCCAAGCGGGTGCTGGGCCTGCCGGACCCGAAGTAGAGCCTGACTCCAACGTCGCCCAACTTCATGTTATAGTGTGCTTAAATATTTGAAAAAATAGACAATTAGGGAGAATTCGCGATGGCCGATTTTGGCGGCTCCGATCTCGACGCTTTCCGCACCGAAGCCCGCGAGTGGCTCGAGGCCAATTTTCCGAAGTCGCTGGCGGCCGATCCGGACGCCGCCCAGACCGCGATGATGGGCGGCGTGGCGCCCACCGGCGACGCGCTCCTCTGGAAGCAGCGGATGGGTGCGAAGGGTTGGGGCGCGCCGACCTGGCCGAAGGAATATGGGGCCGGCGGCCTCTCCCCCGCCGAGAACCGCGTGCTGCAGCAGGAGATGGGCCGGATCGGCGCCTACAACCCGATCGTCGGCATGGGCACCTCGATGTTCGGCCCGACGCTGCTTGAATACGGCACCGAGGCGCAGAAGCAGCGTCACATCCCGCCGATCGTCAAAGGCGAGCTTCGCTGGTGCCAGGGCTATTCGGAACCGGGCGCCGGCTCGGACCTGGCGAGCCTGCAGACCAAGTGCGTGGACGCCGGCGACCACTGGCTGATCAACGGAAGTAAGATCTGGACCAGCGGCGCGCAGTACGCCGACTGGTGTTTCTGCCTGGTCCGCACCGACACGACGAAGAAGCACGAGGGCATCTCGTTCGTGCTGATCCCGATGCATCAGCCGGGCGTGGAGACGCGGCCGATCAAGCTGATCGCCGGCAACTCGCCCTTCTGCGAGACCTTTTTCACCGACGCCAAGGCGGCCAAGGACGACATGGTCGGACCGCTGAACGGCGGCTGGACGGTGGGCAAGCGCCTCCTGCAGCACGAGCGTTCCGGCCAGGGCGGCGGGCGGATGATGGGCGCCGGCATGAGCGTCGAGGACCTCGCCAAGAAATACGTCGGCGTCGACGACCAGGGCCGGATCGCGGACCCTGACCTGCGCACCCGGATCACCAAGCACCTGATCGACGCCAAGGCGCACATGCTGACGATCCAGCGCGCCATGGCCGAGGCCAAGGGCAACGTGAACCCGTCGGCGACGACCTCGGTGATGAAGAACTCCGGCACCTGGGTCGGCCAGGAGAAGGCCGAGCTGACCCTGGAGATCATGGGCAGCCAGGGCCTGGGCTGGGAGGGCGACACCTACAGCCGCGAAGAGCGCGAGGCGGTCCGCACCTGGCTCTCCGGCAAGGCCACGACGATCTTCGGCGGCAGCCAGGAGATCCAGTCCAACATCGTGTCGAAGCGGATCCTGGGCCTGCCGGACACGACGCAGAACGGGTGACCGTAAAAGCAACTGTCATCCGGGACGGCCGAAGAGCCGATCCGGGACCCAGGGCCGGCGCACTGCATTGGCCCCTGGGTCCCGGCTCTCCGCTTCGCTGCGGCCGGGATGACAGCTAGAGGGAGTGGGAAACATGCCTGACTTCGGCGGTGCGGAACTGGACGCTTTCCGGGCGGAGGCGCGGGCCTGGCTGGAGGCCAATTTCCCGGACTCGCTGAAGCGCGGGTCGGCGGCGCCGGGCGAGCTGGACGGCGAACCCACCGGCGACGCGGCGCTCTGGAAGCAGCGGATGGGCGAGCGCGGCTGGGGCGTGCCGACCTGGCCGAAGGCGCTGGGCGGCGGCGGGCTTTCCCGCGCCGAGGCCAAGGTGCTGGGCGAGGAGATGGCCGCGATCGGCGCCTCCAACCCGATCGGCGGCATGGGCGTGATCATGTTCGGCCCGACGCTCCTGGAATACGGCAACGAGGAGCAGCTCAAGAGGCACATCCCGCCGATCGTCAAAGGCGAGCTGCGCTGGTGCCAGGGGTTCAGCGAGCCGGGCGCGGGCTCCGATCTGGCCGGCCTGCAGACCAAGGCCGTCGACATGGGCGACCACTACCTGGTGAACGGCTCGAAGATCTGGACCAGCGGCGCGCACCTGGCCGACTGGTGCTTCTGTCTCGTCAGGACCGACCCGTCGAAGAAGCACGAAGGCATCAGCTTCCTGATGATCGACATGAAGAGCCCGGGGGTGGAGCCCCGGCCGATCCTCCTGATCAACGGCACGACGCCCTTCTGCGAGACCTTCTTCACCGACGTGAAGGTGCCGAAGGAGAACCTGATCGGGCCGCTGAACGGCGGTTGGACGATCGCAAAGCGCCTGCTGCAGCACGAGCGCCAGGGCATCTCGGGCGCCAACAGCACGGGTGCGCCGCCGCCGGGCAGCCTGACCGGGCCGCCGTTGACGGAACTCGCGACCACCTATGTCGGCGTCGGCGAGGACGGACGGCTGGCGGACGGCGACCTGCGCACGCGGCTGACCAGGCACCTGATGGAGGACCGCGCCTTCCAGCTCACAGGGCAACGGGCGGCGGCGGAGACGCGGTCGAACTCGGGGCCGAGCGCGGTCTCGTCGGTGCTCAAGAACGTCGGCTCGCAGGTGCGCCAGGAACGCGCCGAGCTGGCCGTCGAGATCCTGGGCCACCAGGGGCTGGGCTGGACCGGCGAGGCGTTCAGCCCCGACGAGATGATGGCCACCCGGGCCTGGCTGCGCGGGAAGTCCGGCACGATCGCCGGCGGCAGCCAGGAGATCCAGTACAACATCATTTCCAAGCGCATCCTGGGACTCCCCGAGGTGACCCAGGCGCGCTAGACCCTTTTGTATCCGATCATCCTCGCGAAAGCGGGGACCCGGCGTTTTTGTATTTTTGAGTGCTTCCGTTCCCCAGGGTTCGTCGGGCCATATGCCGCAACGAAAAAGCCTGGGCCCCCGCTTCCGCGGGGATGAGCGGGGGTAATAATGGACCGAGATTTTCAGGAGCGAATTTGATGGCTGATTTTGGTGGGACCGACCTCGAGGCCTTTCGCGGCGAAGTCCGTGAATGGATCGCGGCCAATTTCCCCGCCGCGCTGAAGGGCCGGCCTAACCCGATGATGCGGGAAGAGCGCAACAAGCCCTCGGCTGAGCAGGAACAATGGCGCAAGGCCATGGGAGAAAAGGGTTGGGGCGTTCCCACCTGGCCCGCGGCCTATGGCGGCGGCGGCCTTTCCGGCGGCGAAGCGCGCGTGATCCAGCAGGAGCTGAACCGCGCCGGGGCCTACAACCCGATCGGCGGCATGGGCGTGATGATGTTCGGCCCGACCCTGCTGGAGTACGGCACCGAAGATCAGAAGAAAGAGCACATCCCGCCGATCGTGCGCGGCGACATCCAGTGGTGCCAGGGCTTCTCCGAGCCGGGCGCCGGCTCCGACCTCGCCAGCCTGCAGTGCAAGGCCGAGGACAAGGGCGACCACTTCGTCATCAACGGCCAGAAGATCTGGACCAGCGGCGCCCAGTTCGCC
Organism: Phenylobacterium sp.; assembly: GCA_050729355.1. Lineage (GTDB taxonomy): Bacteria > Pseudomonadota > Alphaproteobacteria > Caulobacterales > Caulobacteraceae > Phenylobacterium. The sequence goes on from JBOHKZ010000394.1 coordinate 3,531, forward strand.
GACTGGTGCTTCTGCCTGGTGCGCACCGACACGTCGAAGAAGCACGAGGGCATCTCGTTCGTGCTGTTCACGATGCATCAGCCGGGCGTCGAAGTGCGTCCCATCCCGCTGATCGCCGGCAACTCGCCCTTCTGCGAGACCTTCTTCACCGACGCCATCGCCGACAAGAAGAACCTGGTCGGTCCGCTGAACGGCGGCTGGACCATCGCCAAGCGCCTGCTGCAACACGAACGCTCGGGCCTGTCCGGCGCGGGCGGCGGCGGCGGCGGCATGTTCGGCATGGCCAAGAGCCTGGACGCGCTGGCGAAGGAATACGTCGGCACGGACGACGCCGGGCGGATCTCCGACAGCGACCTGCGCACCCGGATCATCAACAACGCCATCGACGCCCGCGCCTTCCAGCAGACGGCCGTGCGCGCGATGATGGAAGCCAAGGGCAACTCCGGTCCCTCGGCCGCCACCTCGATCATGAAGAACGCCGGCACCCGCGTGATGCAGGACCGCGCCGAACTGACGCTCGAGATCATGGGCAGCCAGGGCCTGGGCTGGGAAGGCGAAGGCTTCTCGGCCGACGAACTGATGGCCGTGCGCAGCTGGCTGGGCGGCAAGGCCACGACGATCTACGGCGGCAGCCAGGAGGTGCAGAACAACATCATCTCCAAGCGCATCCTGGGCCTGCCGGACCTGACGCAGAACCACTAGTGAGCTCGATCGCACACCTTCAACTGTCATCCGGGATGACAGGGTTGAGTGCGGAAACCATTTCAAGAACAACACGAATTTCACGAGGAAAAACAACATGGCCGTTCTGAGCGAAGAACAGAGCATGCTGCGCGACGCAGCCAAGAGCTGGGTCCAGGAAAAGAGCCCGGTCACCGCGTTCCGGAAGATGCGCGATAGCGGAGCCGAGCTCGGCTACGACGCCGCGGCCTGGAACGAGATGGCCGAGATGGGCTGGGCCGGCGTGATCATCCCGGAAGAATACGGCGGCTCGGACTTCGGCTACCTCTCCATGGGCCTGATCCTGGAAGAGCTCGGCCGCACGCTGACCGCCTCCCCGCTGCTCTCGTCGGGCCTGGCCGCGGCCAGCGCCCTGATCCTGGGCGGCTCTGACGCCCAGAAGTCGGAATGGCTGCCGAAGATCGCCGAGGGCGCGGTCGTCGCCACCCTCGCCGTCGATGAAGGCCCGCACCACAACCCGGAAAAGACCGCCGCGACCTTCGCGGGCGGCAAGATCACCGGCAAGAAGACCTTCGTGCTGGAAGGCATGGCGGCCAACCTGCTGGTCGTCTCGGCCAAGGGTCCCGACGGCATCGGCCTCTATCTGGTCA
>JBOHKZ010000395.1:0-6334 GCA_050729355.1 Phenylobacterium sp.
ACGTGACGGAGGGGGAATTGCCTTCGTGTTAAGCTTGAACCATGAACCCCGCCGCCGTCATCGTGCTTGCTCTCGCCTGCGCCGGGTGCGGGCGGATCGCTGAGGGGCAGGCGAAGCGGATCGGCGACTTGCAGGTGCGCGAGGCGACGCAGGGCTATGAGGCGGCTCGCAATCGCGGCGATCCGCTGGACATGTGCGTCAAGGCCAAGCTGGTCGCCATCGCCTACGCCGACACGCGCGATCTCGCCAACTCGAGCGCCTGGAAAGCGCGGGAAACCCAGGACTGCCGCGCCGCGATGGACGCCTTGCACGTCGCGCCGCCGTCAGGCCGTCCGGCGCCGCCCTAGGGCGGTCAGCAGGTAGGCCGCGCCGACCAGGGTCATCGCCAGTCCGCTGCCCAGGAACGCCACGCGGTAGCTCTGCGCCTGGGCCAGCCAGCCGAACCCGCCCAGGACGGCGGTCATCAGGGCCGCGCCGGCGAAGCTCTTTACCGAACCGATCGTGGCGCGGTTCTCCGCCGGGATGGCGTGTTGCAGGCGGGCGTCGAAGTTGACGTCGATAGCCTTGAAGAGCCCGGCCACCGCGATCGCCAGCAACACCGACCAGGGCTGCAGGATCGCCGCGCCGATGGAGAGCAGGACGCCGGCCAGCGCGAAGAGGCCATAGAACCGCTCGCGGCCACCGCGCCGGGCGAACCGGTGCGCCAGCGACGCGCCGGCGATCTGGCTGGCGCCGATCGCGGCGCCGAAGATCGGGATCAGTGAGGTGGGAATGCCGGCGTCGCGCCCGAGGATTTGCCAAAGGCTCTCCAGGCCGCCGCCGAACGACTGGCTGAGCGCGGCGAAGGCCACGAGGCCGATCAGCAGGGGGTCGCGCAGCACCACGGTGACGCCGCGGGAAAGGTGGGCGAGGTAGTGCGGCCGCGCAACCTTGAGGGTCTTTCGGGCCCGCGGCAGGGCGAGCGCCGAGGCCGCTGAAAGCACGCTGACCCCGATGCTGGCCGCGAGGATCGAGGTGTAGCCGAAGTGGACCAGCACGGCGGTCATCAGCGAGGTCAGCAGCACCGCCGCCGAAAGCGCGCCCCAGGCGCGTCCGATCACCCGTGGGTAGCCGGGCGCCTCGCCGGCGGCGTGGAGTTCGTCATAGACCAGCGCCTCGAAGGTGCCGTTGGTGAGCGCGCTCTTCACCCCCCAGAGCACCATGCCGATCAGGAAGCCGGTGAAGTCGGGATGCACGATCCAGATCGCGAAGCCTATGGCGCGCAAAACCTGGCCAAGGCACAGGAGCCAGCGCCGCGAGAAGCGGTCGGCCAGGGCGCCCATCGGGATCTGCAGCAGGAAGCCCGTCACCGACCAGGCCATCAAGGTCGCCGCCACCTGCGAGGGCGTCAGGCCCTTGGCGGCGAACATCACCGTGTAGAGCGGATAGATCAGGACGAAGCCGTCCAGGAACCGGAAGGCGTAGATCCGGGCAAGGAAGGCCCGGGCGGCCATCGCGCCTAGACGGAGCCCTTGCGCTCGACCACGAGGATGCGCGCCTCGCCGACCGGCCGAGCGACGTGCTCGTCACCGACCTCGGCGATGAACATGTCGGCGGGACCCAGGCGGACGACCTTCTCCACGCCGGCCTCGCGGTAGTGCATGTCCACCTGGCCATCGAGCACGAGGAAGACCTCGCGGCCGTCGTTCACGTGCCATTTGTAGGGTTGGTCGGTCCAATGCAGGCGCACGCTGGCGCCGTCGATCTCGGCCAGGTCCCGCGCGCCCCAGGCCCGGTCGGCCGTGAACCGCCGCGCGTCGGTGACGATGGTGGGCATGCTCAGGCCTGGAACCCGGCTTCCGCAAAATCCAGCATGCGGTTGAGCAGAGCCTGGACGTCGCCCTCGCGGGTCAGGCCGCCGGAGAGGTGGTGCAGGCGGTCGAACTCGACGAACCGGTTGTTGTGGACCATGCCCAGGCAGAAGTGCAGCCGCCAGTAGACTGCCTCGGGCGGCAGCTCCGGCCGGGCCGCCTTCAGGGCGTCGGCGAAGCGGGCCAGGTGCGAGACGTCGTTCTGCAGGACGTCGCGCATCTCGGCGGTGCCCTCCGAGCGGGCGCGGATGATGAACTGCACGCTGATCCGGCGGTCGTTGGCCGGATCGGCCCAGCGAAGCGGTGGGGCGAACAGCGCCTCGAGGATGTCGCGCACCGGGGGCTTGCCGCCGTGCCGGTCGTTCGCCTCGTGCAGCATGCGGGCCCGCTCGCGGTTCAGCTCCGCCGTGCGCCGGCGGAAGATCTCGAACAAGAGGGCGTCCTTGGACCCGAAGTGATAGTTCACCGAGGCCAGGTTCACCTGCGCCTCGGCGGTGATGTCGCGCACCGAGACGTTCTGGAAGCCGTGCAGGGCGAACAGCCGCTCGGCGGCGGCGAACACGGCGGCCTTGGTCGCGGCGTGGGTCTCGTCAGCTTCTGGCGCGTCGATCGCGGGACCGGTCATGCGAATCCCTCAAGGAATTCGGCAACTGTAAGCCCTTGAAACATGCTGGCAATCGAACCTCGGCCGTAACGCATGGCGCTAGCGGGCAAGCTCCTTCATCGCCTTCTCGAGGCCCGAGAGGGTGAGGGGGAACATCCGGTCGTTGACCAGCTGTTTGATGACCCCGACCGAGGGGGTGTAGTCCCAGTGCCGCTCGGCCGTCGGGTTCAGCCAGATCATGTGCTCGTAGATGTTGGCCACCCGATCGAGCCAGACCGCGCCGGCTTCCTCGTTCCAGTGCTCCACCGAGCCGCCCGGATAGGTGATCTCGTAAGGGCTCATGGTGGCGTCGCCCACGAAGATCACTTTGTAGTCGTGGGGGAACTTGTGGAGGATGTCCCAGGTGTTCAGCTTCTCGGCGTGACGGCGCCGGTTGTCCTTCCACACGCTCTCATAGAGGCAGTTGTGGAAGTAGTAGAACTCCATGTTCTTGAACTCGGACCGCGCGGCGCTGAACAGCTCCTCGCAGACCTTGATGTGTGAATCCATCGAGCCGCCGATGTCGAAGAAGATCAGGACGCTGATCTTGTTGCGGCGCTCCGGGCGCATCTGGATGTCCAGGTAGCCCTTCTCGGCGGTGCCCTTGATGGTGCCGCCCATGTCCAGTTCGTCGGCCGATCCGTCGCGGACCCATTTGCGCAGCCGGCGCAGCGCCACCTTGATGTTGCGGGTGCCGAGTTCGACCTGGTCGTCGAGGTTCTTGTACTCGCGCTTGTCCCAGACCTTGATCGCCTTGCCGTGGCGGCCCTTGTCCTGGCCGATGCGCACGCCCTCGGGGTGATAACCGTTGGCGCCGAACGGCGAAGTGCCGCCGGTGCCGATCATCTTGTCGCCCTTCTCGTGGCGCTCCTTCTGCTCCTTCATGCGCTCGGCGAGCGCTTCCATGAGCTTGTCGAAGCCGCCCATGGCCTCGATCTGCGCCTTTTCCTCTTCGGTGAGGAATTTCTCGGAGATCTTCTTCAGCCACTCGGCCGGGATGTCGGCGGTGACGTCGGGACCCATCATCTCCAGGCCCTTGAACACGTGGCCGAAGACCTGGTCGAACTTGTCGATGTTCTTCTCGTCCTTCACCAGGGCGGCGCGGGACAGGTAGTAGAAGTCCTCGACCGAGCGGCCGATGACGTGCTTGTCGAGCCCCTCCATGAGCATGAGGTACTCTTTCAGCGTCACCGGCACCTTGGCCTGACGAAGCTCGGTGAAGAAGCGCATGAACATCGGGGAAGTCCCGTCTCGGCGAACAGTCGTTTGAACGCCGAGGATGGGGTCTAGGGTCCCGGTTGTCCAGAGTGGCGGAGCGCCGCGATCCCTTCCCCGTGAAGGGGAGGGGAGGCTCAGCGTTCGCTGTCGAGCATCGCCATCTGCATCGCCGGGTAGCGGTCGCCGGCGGCGGCGTCCTTTGGCACGGCCTGTTCAAGCGCCGCGATGGCCTGCGGCGTGAGGTTGGCCGATGCTGCGCCGAGCGCCTCGGCGAGCCGGTCGCGGCGGCGTGCGCCGACCAGCGGGATGATGTCGTCGCCCTGCGCCGCCACCCATGCGATCGCCGCCTGCGCGGGGGTGAGGCCAAGGCCTTCGGCGGCCTTGCGCAGGTTCTCCGTCAGCTGGAGGTTCTTCTGCAGGTTCTCGCCCTGGAAGCGGGGGCTGTGGCCGCGGAAGTCGCCCGCTTTATCCACGCTGACCGCATGGCCGCTGATCAGGCCGCGCGCCAGCACGCCATAGGCGGTGACGCCGATTCCCAGTTCGCGGCAGGTCGGCAGGATCGAGGCTTCGATGCCGCGCGAGATCAGGCTGTATTCGATCTGCAGGTCGGCGATCGGATGGACCGCCGCGGCGCGCCGGATGGTCTCCGAGCCCACTTCCGAGAGGCCGACGTGGCGCACGTAGCCCGCCTTGATGAGATCGGCGATGGCGCCCACCGTGTCCTCGATCGGCACGGTCGAATCCAGACGGGCAGGCCGGTAGACGTCGATGTAGTCCACGCCGAGCCGCTTCAGGGTGTAGGCGACCGCGGTCTTCACGGCCACGGGGCGCGCGTCGAAGCCGAGGAAGGCGCTGTCGGGCCCGCGTTGGGCGCCAAATTTCACGCTGAGCACCAGCTTGTCGCGGGGCAGCGTCTTCAGCGCCTCGCCGATCAGCATCTCGTTGTGGCCCATGCCGTAGAAGTCGCCGGTGTCGATCAGGGTGATCCCGGCATCGACGGCGGCGGCGATGGTCGCCAGGCTCTCGGCCCGATCGGCCTCGCCGTAGAAGTCGGACATCCCCATGGCGCCGAGACCGATGGCGGAGACCTTGGGGCCGGTCTTTCCGAGGGTGAGGGTCTTCATCTGGTCATCTCCTGTCGGCCGGATCGCCGTGTGGCCCTTCAATTAGTCTTCCCGTGTGAACGCGATAAGTCGCATAGTCCCGCACGAACTGTGCGGATTTCCGAACAATGGACCGAATAGATCTTGGCGCCCTCGACAGCTTCGCGGCGATCGCGCGGCATGGCAGCTTCCGACGCGCGGCGACCGAGCGGGGCGTCTCGCCCTCGACGCTGAGCCAGGCTCTCCGGGACCTGGAGGCGCGGTTGGGCGTGCGGCTCCTGAACCGGACCACCCGCAGCGTGGCGCTGACCGAAGCCGGCGCGGCCTTGCTGGGCGCGCTTCAGCCCGCGTTGGGCCAGATCGCGGAGGCCGTCGACGCCGCGCGGTCGGCCCAGGATGCGCCGTCCGGACCGCTGCGGATCAATGCACCGGAGCCGGCAGTGGACCTGGTGCTGGCGCCGATCGCCGCCGCGTTCATGGCCGCCTATCCGGACGTACGACTGGAGATCACGGCCGAGACCGCGATGGTCGACATCGTGGCCAAGGGCTTCGACGCCGGCGTGCGGTGGGGCGAGAGCCTCGCCCAGGACATGGTCGCGGTGCCGCTCGGTCCGCCGCAGCGCTTCGTCGTGGTGGCCACGCCCGCGCTGATCGCCCGGGTCGGCGCGCCGGCCCACCCCAGCGACCTGCTGCAGCAGCCCTGCCTGCGCGTCCGGTTCGGCAGCGGCGCCGAGCCCGCCTGGGAGTTCGAGCGGGACGGGGAGAGCCTGAAGGTCGCGGTGCAAGGTGCGCTGGTCACCAACAGCCCGTCGTTGCTGATGCAGGCGGCGCTGGGCGGCGCGGGCTTCTTGCACACCTTCGACGCCGCGGCCGAGCCGCACCTGAAGGCTGGCCGGCTGGTCGAGGTGCTAAGCGATTGGTCGGACCGTTTCCCGGGGCCGTTCCTCTACTATCCCAGCCGCCGTCATCCGCCGTCGGCGCTCAGGGCCTTCGTGGAGTTCGTGCAGGCGCGGCGTCGGCGGGAGGGCTGGTAATCAACGCTGGGTCCCGAACGCCCGCAGGAAGGTGGCCGCTGCGCCGGCCGCTTCTTCCTTGATCTGCTGCGCCGTCAGTTCCGGGATCGCGTTGCAGAGCCTGGCCTTGAAATAGCGGTTCTGGACTAGGCCCAGGAAGTGATGCGCAGCCGTCACCGGGTCGTCGAGCTCAAGCTGGCCCTTCGCGGCCAGGGTCGTCAGCAGCTCCGACACCATCTCGATCCCGCGTCGCGGACCTTGTTCATAGAAGGTGCGGCCGATCTCCGGCCACCGCTCGGCCTCGGCGGCGATGAGGCGGAAGTTGCGCAGGCTCTGGTCGGTGAGCACCTGGGTCAGGAAGGCCCGGCCGATCCGGCTCAGCGTGTCAGCCGGACTTTCATTGTCAGCGGGGCCCGCGAAGATCTCGTCCTGCCATTGGCAGCGCCGGATGACGTAGGCGCTGAACAGCTCTTCCTTGCTCTTGAAGTAGTTGTAGAGCGTGCCCTT
>JBOHKZ010000396.1:0-4174 GCA_050729355.1 Phenylobacterium sp.
GTTCGGAACACCCCCTGAAGGAACGGATCGTCATGCTGAAGTCCCCCCTGCCCGTCGCCTCGCGACGCACCGCCGGCGCCGTCCTGGTGGCTACCCTGAGCCTTGGCGCGGCCTGCGCCGCCTGGGCGGCTGCGCCGAAGGCCCCCACGCTGATCGCGCAACCCGACTGGATCGCCAAGCCGACCGGGGCCGACATCCAACGACTCTACCCGGCCCAGGCGCTGAAGCAGGGCGTGACCGGCAAGGTGGTGATGACCTGCCGGATCGATGCCGCCGGCATGCTGCAGCGCTGCTCCCTGAACGATGTCGCGGTGACCGGCGAGAACCTGCCGGTTGGACCGAACGCCGACCTGGGTTTCGGCGCAGCGACCCTGAAGCTCGCGGAGCTCTTCCAGATGAAACCCAAGAGCAAGGACGGCGTCGTAACGGCCGGCGCCGAAGTCCGCATCCCCGTGCGCTGGGGCTTGCCGCAGTCGGCGGCGCGCTAGAGCCGTCCCGCGTCGGCCAGGCGGTCCACCAGCCAGAGGCGGGCCGGCGGCAGGGGGCGGTTGATCGGATTGAAGATGAAGGCCTCGAGGAAGTGGGCCGTCAGGTCGAGCCCGGCGCGGACATCGCCGGGCTCGAGCCGTGATTGCGAGGAGAGCAGGAACGGCGGCAGCGCCAGCATGCGGTCTTTGTAGGGCTCGCCCGCCGCGCGGGAGACGGCGCGGCCGGTCTTGGGACTGACGTAGATCAGGTCATCGGTGACGCCGGTCGCCGCGCACTTGGAGAAGTCGAGGCCGAAGCCCAACTCCTGCAGCAAGCCCGCCTCGTAGCGCACGAAGACCGCGGGCCAATAGTCAGTATGGGCCAACGCCTGAGTCAGCGCCTCGAAGGCCAGGTAGGCGCCCGGATGCGGCTCGCGCTCCGGCAACGCGCCGGCGGCCACGGCGGCGGCGGCGGAGAGGCCGGCCAGCGCGAGCGCATCGTCGAACAGCGCCGAAGGCCCCTCGCCCACCGGTTCCAGGCTAGCCGAACCAAGCTGGTCGGAAACGCGGGCGCGGTAGCGGACAAGGACCTGGGCGCCGGCCTGCAGGAACGGCTTCATCTTGCGCGACGCCCCGCCGGCGACGTGGGCGGCGTACTTGCCGTGCCGCGCGGTCAGGAGCTCGACGATGGCGCCCGCCTCGCCGAAGGCCCGGGCCGAGAGCACGAAGGCGTCGTCTTCGAATTCCATCAATCGACGCCCATCTCAATGGCGCGGTCGAAGAGCGGCCGCCATGAGGGCTCGACCGGCAGGCCGAAGGTCTCGATCAGCACGCGCTCGATGCCGGCGGCGTCGAGGCGTTCGCGGGTCGGCTCGCCGTCCTTGGGCCGGATCGTTAGGCGATTGTGCAGCAGGCCGTAGCGCCCCTCAGGCTTCGTCAGGGCGGCCAGCAGGGTGCTGCGGAAATGCGAGGTCGGGTGGGTCGAGGTGAACCAGTTGGCCATCTCGTAGTCGCGCGGCACGCACGGGACGAGCGAGACGTCGTAGGCCGGGACCCAGCCCTGCTCCCGCTCCACCTCCTGGGTGAAGCCGCCGACGATGGGGACCAGGCGGTAGCGGTCGTGGTCGGTGTCCTGGGGCTCCGTGGTGTCCATCCGCAGCGGCGCCGGAAGCACGCAACCGCCGAAGCCGACGTCGGCCAACCAGGAGACGCCGTCAATCTCGACGCGGTTGACCATGTGGGTGCGCGGCTGGGGCGGCGTGCCCGGCGCCATGTTCCAGCGGACACGCGCGGCCAGGCCTTCGACCTGGAAGCCGAGCGCGGTGAGCACGCGGGCGAAGAGGCTGTTCTGTTCGAAGCAGTAGCCGCCCCGGCGGCCGTTGATCAGCTTGGCGTCGACCGCTTCGGGCGTCAGGTCGACGCCGCGATCCAGCAGGACGTCGATGGCCTCGAACGGGATGGCGGCCGGATGGAGGGCATGCAGGGCGCAGAGTGTCGAGAGCTCAGCCGTGCGCGGGCCGTCGTAGCCGATGCGGGCGAAATAGGCGTCGAGGTCCATCACTCAGCTACTACCACCCTCCGCTCATCGCCGCGAAAGCGGGGACCCAGGGGTTTTGGGTTTGCGAAGACCCACATCCCAAGCATAGCCAATACGAACGCCGGCAACGAAAAAAGCCTGGGTCCCAGCTTTCGCGGGGATGAGCGGATTGGAGAGGCCTACGCGTCGAAGTCGAGGCCGACGTCGCCGTAGAACTCGCGCTTGTCGGCCCAGCGCTCGTCGACCTTCACGTGGATGAACAGGTGCACTGGGCGGTCGAGGAGTTCGGTGAGCTCCTCGCGGGCTTTCTGGCCGATCCACTTCAGGGTCTGACCGCCCTTGCCGAGGATGATCGGGCGCTGGCTCTCGCGCTCGACATAGATGGTCTGTTCGATGCGGGCGGAGCCGTCGTGGCGCTCCTCGAAGGCGGTGGTCTCGACGGCGGCGGCGTAGGGCAGTTCCTCATGGACCCGCAAATAGAGCTTTTCGCGGGTGATCTCGGCGGCCAGCAGGCGGGCCGGGATGTCGGCGGTCTGCTCGGCCGGATAGAACCAGGGACCTTCGGGGATCAGGCTGGCGAGCTTGGTCTTGAGGTCGTCGACGCCGGCGCCGGTGGCCGAGGAAATCATGAAGACTTCCGAATAGACGCCTGTATCGAAAAGTCTTTTAGACAATCCCAGAAGCGTCTCGCGCTTCATGCCGTCGATTTTGTTCAACGCCAGGATGGCTTTCTGGCCGGACGTCTTCAGGCCCTCGACGATGGATTCCACGTCCACGGCGGCGCGCTTGTCGGCGGCCTTGGCGCCTTGTTCTTCGGCGGCCAGCTCGGCGACGGAATCCACAAGGTGGACGATGACGTCAGCGTCCTTCGCCCCACCCCAGGCCGCGCGGATCATGGCGCGATCGAGCTTGCGGCGTGGCTGGAATATCCCGGGCGTATCGACCAGGACGATCTGGGACTCGCCCTCCATGGCGACGCCACGCACCGGGAAGCGCGTGGTCTGCACCTTCTGGGTAACGATCGAGACCTTGGCCCCGACCAGACGGTTGGTCAGGGTCGACTTGCCCGCATTGGGGGCGCCGATGATGGCGGCGAAGCCGGCGCGGGTGGTCATTGTTCGTTCAACGGAGAGCTCATGGCGTTGGTCAGTAGCACGTCGGCGGCCAGCTTTTCAGCCTCGCGCTTGGAGCCGCCGCGCGCGACGGCCGGCTCCAGGTTGGGTACGCGCACCTCGACGGTGAAGATCGGCTCGTGGGCCGAGCCCTCCTGCTTGATGACCTGATAGATCGGAACGGCCAGGCCGCGGGCCATGGCCCACTCCTGCAGCAGCGTCTTGGGATCCTTGGCCGGCGCATCGAGGGTTTCGAAGGCGTCGCCCCAGAAGGTCAGGATGAAATCGCGCGCCGTGGCGATCCCGGCGTCGAGATAGAGGGCGGCGATCAGCGCCTCGCAGGCGTCGCCCAGCACCCGGTCGTTGTCGCGGGCGCCGACCTTGGTGGCGCTGGCGTCGACGCGCAGCGCATCGCGCAGGCCGGCGCGGCGGGCCGCCTCGGCGCAGGCGTGGTAGTTCACGAGCTGGTTCATCAGCTTGGAGAGCTCGCCCTCGGAGGCCTCCGGGCGCAGGTTCATGATCCGCTCGGCGGTGACCAGGTTCAGCACCCGGTCGCCCAGGAATTCCAGGCGCTCGTTGTCGCGCACCCTGCTGGAGCCCTTGGTGACGCTGCCATGCGTCAGCGCGCGCTCAAGCAACTCACGGTCCTGGAAGCTATGCCCGATGCGCCGTTCCAGCTCGGCGACCGCGGTGACCCGCGTGTTCATTTCAGGACGTTGAAGAACCGGCTGGGCTGGAGGTTCAGGACCCAGGTCCAGGGCTTGAAGATCGAAGCGCCAGGCTTCCAGGAGAGCAGGATGATCTGCGCCCTTCCCTCGAAGTTCTCGGCGGGGACGTAGCCGACGCCGCCGGCTTCGGGCGGGACGCGGCTGTCTTCCGAGTTGTCGCGGTTGTCGCCCATCATGAAGTAGTGGCCTTCGGGCACGACGTAGACGTCGGTGTTGTCGAGCTGGCCGTCGGTGCCGAAGTCATTGGTGACGTAGGTCCGGCCGCCCGGCAGGGTCTCGCGGTAGCGCGCCACGTCGCGGACGTAGCCGTCGCCGATGTCTTCCTTGACC
>JBOHKZ010000397.1:0-3394 GCA_050729355.1 Phenylobacterium sp.
GTGCTGGTGCGCGTCCACGCGGTCTCCCTCAATTTCCGTGACATCGCCATGCTGCGCGGGCGGTATCCGCGCAAGTGCGTCCCGGGCCTGATCCCGGTCAGCGACGCCGCAGGCGAGATCGTGGCGATCGGCGAAGGGGTAAAGGCCTTCAAGGTCGGCGACCGCGTCATCGGCGCGTTCCATCCGCGGTGGTTCGGCGGCGAGATGCCCTCCACGATCGCCAGCGACAGCTATGGGGCCGAGAGCGACGGCTGGCTCTGCGAACTCAAGGCGATCAGCCAGGAGGCGGTGGTCCGCATGCCCGAGGGGCTGTCCTACGAGGAGGCCTGCACGCTGCCTTGTGCTGGGCTCACGGCCTGGACGGCGCTCACGGGCCCCGCGCCCATTCGCGCAGGGCACACGGTGCTGGTGCAGGGGAGCGGCGGCGTCTCGATCTTCGCACTGCAGTTGGCCCGCGCCGTCGGGGCCAGGGTCATCGCCACCACATCCAGCGCGGCCAAGGCCGAGCGGCTGAGGGCATTGGGCGCCGCGCAGATCGTGAATTACGTCGACGACCCGCAGTGGGGAAAGGCGGTTCGCGCGCTGACCGGCGGCCGCGGCGTCGACCGCGTGGTCGAGGTGGGAGGGCCGGGGACCATCGCGCAGTCGCTGCGCGCCGTGGCGCTGGGCGGCGAGATCGCCTCCATCGGCTTCCTCAGCACAGAGAACCCCGGCATCGACTTCTTCCAGCTCAAGACCAGCGGCGCGAGCTTCCGCAATGTCACCGTGGGCGACCGCGCAGCCTTGCTGGACCTCAATCGCGCGGTCGCGGCGAGCGGCCTGAGGCCGATCATCGACCGGGTCTTCGCCTTCGACGAGGCCCGCGAAGCCTTCAGCCATCTCGAAAGCGGCGCGCACCTCGGGAAGGTCGTGATCCGCTGCTCGAGCTGAGGCTAAGCACCCAAACCCACTGCCCATACCGCCGTCCACGATGGCCGCGAACGAGTCGGGACCCCCATCAACTGAACCCCAAATCGGTCATCCCGGACGGCCGAACAGCCGATCCGGGACCCAGGGCGGACGCACTGCGGTAGCCCCTGGGTCCCGGCTCTCCGCTTCGCTGCGGCCGGGATGACGAAATTCGATGATGCTCGCTTACAGGCCCTCAGGCGGTCGTCTTCTGGGCGACGAGCCAGCGGCGAACGCGGGCCTCCAGCACCGGCAACGGCAGGCCGCCGCCGGTGAGGACCACGTCGTGGAAGGCGCGGTAGTCGAATTTCGGGCCGAGCGCCGCGCGGGCTTCGTCGCGCAGGCCGCGGATGCGGATTTCGCCGACCTTGTAGGACGTCGCCTGTCCCGGGTTGACGATGTAGCGCTTCACTTCGGACCGGATCTTCGCCGGCGGCTGAGGCGAGTTGGCGCTGTAGTAGGTGAGCGCCTGCTCCTCGCTCCAGCCCTTGGAGTGGATGCCGGTGTCCACCACCAGCCGGATGCCGCGCCACAGCTCGCGCGAGAGGCGGCCGAAGTCGCTGTAGGGATCGACGTAGAAGCCCATCTCCTTGGCCAGTGATTCCGAATAGAGGCCCCAGCCCTCGGCATAGGCGCCGTAGTTGTACTGGTTGCGGAACTTCGGCAGGCCGGTGAGCTCCTGGGCGATGGAAATCTGCATGTGGTGGCCGGGCAGACCCTCATGATAGGCGGTGCCCTCGAGTTCATAGGTCGGGGTCGCGGCGGTGTCAGCGAGGTGGACGTAGAAGGTCCCGGGCCGCGTGCCGTCGACCGACCCGCTGTTGTAGTGCGCCGCGCCGCCCGGCTCTTCGCGGAACGACTCGACCCGCTTGACCACCAGCGGAGCTTTCGGGAGCCTGCCGAAATACTCCGGGAGCTTGGCCTTCATCCCCGCGAGGTAGCCCTCCGCCGCCTTCAGATACTCCTGCCGGCCCTCATCGGTGTTGGGCAGGTAGAAGCGCTTGTCGGTGCGCATGAAGACGAAGAAGTCCTGCAGACTGCCCTGGAAACCGACCTTGGTCTTGAGGGTCTCCATCTCGGCGTGGATGCGGTCGACTTCCTTCAGGCCGGTCTCGTGGATCTGGGCCGCGGTGAGGTCGGTGGTGGTCTCGAGGAACAACATGGCGTCGTAGTAGGCCGCGCCTTTGGGGAGGGCTCCGACGCCCTTGGCCGGGTCCGAGGCGTTGGCGCGGTCGGCGACCAGCCAGGCGGTGAGGCGGTCGTAGGCCGGCTTCATCTGCCCGGTTATGGCGGCGGAGACGCGCTGGGTAAGCGCGTCGGCCTCAGCCTGGTCGATCTTGCCGGCGGTCTTGAGCTTACCGATCTTGGCCTTGGCGTCGGCAAAGAGCGCTGAATCGCCGGGGCCTGCGAACGGCGCGCCGCTGTTCAGGCGGGCGATCTCGTCGATCGACTGGGTGTAGGAGAAGCGCGGCATGCGCACGCCCTCCGCCGCCGCCAGCTTCGCTCGCGCCAGGAGCTGGTCCAGGGCGCCGCCGATCTTTCCGACCCGCGAAATGTAGGCGTCCATGTCCGCCTTGCTGTCGACCCGGTGGGCGTTGATCAGGAAATTGGGCAGGCCGGTGTGCTCGCCGCCGCGGGCGAAGAGGTAGCGGTGACGCCGCCAGGCCTGTTCCTTTTCGTTGCGGACCAGTTCCAGGGCCCAGATGTCATAGGACGTGCGGGCGTCCTCGGAGAGGTTCGCCGGCGTGAACCGGGCCTTCATCGTCGCGACGCTCTGGCGACGCCAGGCCAGCGCCTTGTCGCCCGCCGCCTCCGAGCGGTCGTCAAGATCGCCGTAGCGTTCCTTGCGGCCGAGCGAGGTGAGCCGCTCGGGGCTCATCATCAGCTCCTTCTCGAACTCGGCGTCGAGATAGGTGGTCAGCGCCGCGCCGTTGGCCGAGACATCCGCCTTGCCCTGGGCCGCCGCCGTCAGTGGCGAGAGCGCGGACGCTCCGGCCAGGCCCAGCCCGAAGTCGCGTCGTGACAGTCCCATGCGTCCCCCAAGAAGAATCGTTCCGACCTTCGCCGGCCTTGCCCCGACCTTGTAAGCCTTGCCTCGGCCGAGCCAAGCGGCCGGCGGCAAGCACGACAGAGTGAACGACGAAAGAGCGACGCGGGACCGGCTTCACGCATTACCCAAAGGCGACGGAGACCGACCCCGTGTTGCTGAGGAACAACGGTGTCCTCGCGGCGATTGGCGAGGATTGCGATCTGATCCATCCCTACCTTCGGGAGGTGGCCCTGAAGGCGGGTCAGGTGCTTTGCGAACCCGGGGACGCCATCCGTCACATCTGGTTTCCGCAAAGCGGCGCGATATCCAAGCTGATGACCTTCGAGGACGGCTCGGAGATCGAGTGCGCCTTGATCGGGCGGGAGGGCGCCGTCGGAGCGGCCTCCGTGCTGGGGC
>JBOHKZ010000398.1:0-4759 GCA_050729355.1 Phenylobacterium sp.
GCTGAGGTCGGATCCGGCCCTCAGACCGAGATGTCGATGATCATCGGCTTGGGGGGCTTGCCCTGGGCGGCGGCCTCCTTGGCCTGACCTTCCATCGAGGCCTGCATGGCCTCCTTGATGCGCCGAGTGATTTCTTCCTCGATGGAGCTTTCTGCCGAGGCCCTATCTTCCGGGTTCATGGCCTTGAGGGTGTTCTCGTCCATCTTGCGGTCGGAGAGCACCTGGGCGCGGATCTTGGCCTTCAGGGCCTCCAGCTTCTGTTCCTGCGCCCAGGCGTAGATGCCTTTCTTGCGGATGTCGGCCAGCATGGAGGCCTGCTGGGCCGCCGCGGCGTCGGCCTTGGCCTTGGCCTTCTCAGCGGCGGTCTGGGGCTGGTCGGAGGTCGCGCCGACGCCCAGGCCGAGGCCGAGGGTGGCGGGAAGCGCCGAACCGATGTTCGAGGCGCCGGACAATCCACTGATCGACATGCTGCGTACTCCTGCTGGGCGTCGCGTACGCAAGTTCCAGACCAGATCGGCGGTGCTAAGCTCTCGCGGCCCAATCGCCCGGAGGAAGCCGCCATGAGCGCCCCGCCCAAGACCGTGCTGGTCGCCTCGCCGGAGGAAGAGGCCGCGATCCGCGAGGCGGTGCGCCGGGCCGAGGGGCACACCGTGGCCGGGCCGGAGCATGTGGACGCGTTGACCGCCGTGCTGGCCGATCCGGCGGTCAGCGACCCGATCTACGACCTGCCGAAGCCGATCACCCGCGAGAGCGTCGCGGCCTGGGTGGCGGAGAGCGAGGCGCTGCGGCAGGAGGGCCGCTGCGTGCTGACGGTAACCTTCGACGAGGCGGGCGAGGTGGCGGGCTACGCGCGGTTCACGGTGTGGCCGGAGCGGTCGTCGGCGGAGCTGGCGGGGGCCAGACGGGCCGACCTGCAGAACAGCGGCGCGGGGCGCCAGGGCGTGTCTCGCTCGATCGCCTGGATGTTCGAGGAGTTGGGCGTGCGGCTGATCGGCCTGACCGCGGCGCTCGACAACGTCCGCTCAGCCAAGGCCATCGATGGGGCTGGGTTCCAGCGGATGGGCGAGGTGGAGAGCATGCGGCCGGACGGCACGGTGCGGCGCTCGCTCTACTGGGAACTGAGCCGCGGCGAGTGGGAGCGGATGCACCGGATGTAGCTTTTCCTCCCCCCGGGTGAGGGACAGATCGCGCAGCGATCAGGTGGGGAAGTCAGGATCAGGCGCCAACTCTGCACGTTGGTCCACACTACCCCACCCGGCGCGGCTTCGCCGCGTCCACCCTCCCCATGAAGGGGAGGGAAGACGGGCGCCTAGCTCGCGGCCGTCGCGGGCTTTTGCTCGGACGTCGCGCCTGGCAGCGGGCCGCGCTGCAGCGGGAAGAACTTCGGCTCCATCTTCGGGACGGCTTCCGAGAGGATGGTGGCGACGGTCCAGCCCTCTTCCTTGGTCACCGTCTCGATCGGACGGGGCTGGGAGTAGAGGATGATGTTCTCGCCCGAGGCGCCGAAGATCTGGCCCGAGACGTTGGCGGCTGCGGGCGTGACCATGGCCACCGAGAAGCGGGCCGGCTGGTCGGCGCGGATCTTCTCGGCCATCACCGCGCGGCGGGCCGCGGCGGCTTCGTCCTTGATCGGAACCGACTGGGTCATCCGCGTCCAAGCGACGGGCGCCAGGCAGTTCGAGCGGATGTTGTTGCGGGCGCCTTCCATGGCGATGATCCGCGAGAGGCCGGCGATGCCCATCTTGGCCGCGCCGTAATTGGCCTGGCCGATGTTGCCGAACAGGCCCGACGTCGAGGTGAAGAACATGTAGGCGCCGTCGTTCTGTTCGCGGAACAGCTCGATGGTGGCGCGCGCGACGTTGAACGAGCCGCGCATGTGGACGTCGATGACCCGGTCCCAGTCGACCTCGGACATCTTGTGGAACATCACGTCGCGCAGGATGCCGGCCGGGTTGATCACGGCGTGCAGGCCGCCGAACGTGTCGCGGGCCTGCTCGACCATGCCTTCGACGGACTTCAGGCTGGTGACGCTCTCGGAGTTGGAGACGGCCTCGCCGCCCGCCGCGCGGATTTCCTGGGCGACTTTTTCGGCCGCGCTCTCGGACCCTTCGTCTTCACCCTTGAGGCCGCCGCCGAGGTCGTTGACCACGACCTTCGCGCCTTCCTGAGCGGCGATCAGCGCGCAATCGCGCCCGATGCCGTTGCCGCCGCCTGTAACCAGGACAACCTTACCGTCCAATGCGCCCATGATTTATCTCCCTAAGAATTATGGGGAGACAGTTATTCGAGGCGGTCCGCCTTGCGCAAGGCGGGAAACAGCTTCGCCCAGACGCCGGTGACGATGAGCGCGCCGACCCCGCCGAAGATGGCGGCGTTCACCGGGCCGAGGAAGCGGGCGACCACGCCGCTCTCGAATTCGCCGAGCTCGTTGGACGCGCCGATGAACACCGAGGAGACCGCCGCCACCCGGCCGCGCATGGCGTCGGGGGTGACGAGCTGCACCAGGGTCTGGCGGACGTAGACGCTGAGCATGTCGGCGCCGCCCAGCACGGCGAGCGCCGAGACGGAGAGCCAGAGGCTCTTGGAGACCGCGAAGACCAGGGTCGATGCGCCGAAGACCGCCACCCCGCCGAACATGAAGAGGCCGGCGTGCTTGCGGATCGGATTGGCCGCCAGCGCCAGGGCCACGATGGTCGCGCCGATGGCCGGGCCGGAGCGCAGGATGCCGAAGCCTTCCGGGCCGACGTGCAGGATGTCGCGCGCGAACACCGGCAGGAGCGCCGTCGCTCCGCCCAGCAGCACGGCGAAGAGGTCCAGCGAGATGGCGCCGAAGACGATCTTCTGGCGCCAGACGTAGGCCAGGCCCTCCTTCATGAGCGCCCAGCGCGAGCCGGGATTGACGGTCGGCTGGGCGTTCTTGCGGATCAGGAACACCGCGAGGCCCGCGACCAGGTAGAGGCTGAAGGTAGTGAAATAGGCGTGGGCGGGCGACAGGGCGACCAGCAGGCCGCCGGCCGCGGGCCCGGCGATCGAGGCGGTCTGCCAGGCCAGCGAATTCCAGGCGATGGCGCGCGGCAGCAGCGGCCGGGGCACCAGCATGGGTCCGAGCGCGGTGTTGGCCGGGGCGAAGAAGGCGCGCGCGGAGCCGAACAGGAAGCCGACCCCCAGCAGCAGCGGGACCGAGGCCCAGCCCTGCCAGCTGGCGATGGCCAGCGTCAGGACGGTGAGGATCTCGCCGGTCAGGCAGATCAGCAGCACCTTCTTGCGGTCATAGCGGTCGGCGGTTTCCCCGGCCGGCAGGGTCAGGAGGAAGACCGGGATGAAGGCGGCCAGCCCGATCATCCCGACCAGGAAAGCGCTTTCGGCCACCGTGTGGGTGAGGCGGGCCAGGGCGTACATCTGCCAGCCCATGGCGACGCTCTGGATCTGGGCGGCGAAGGACCCTGTCCAGCGCGAGACCCAGAAGCACAGGTAATCGCGCTCCTTCAGGAGGGCGCGGGCGGAGGGGACGATGTCGGGCGAACCGGCGGAGGAGGTGTCGGGCATGAGGCGCTGCGAACCTGCCCTGCGCCGGGCTTCGCCGCAACGGCGCCGTTGACGTTGAGGGCTCAGGGCCTTACGTGCGCCCTTCCGCTGGCCTGAAGGGCCCCTGACAAATGCGACGTCTGCGACGACCGATGCGCGCAAGCGCCATCTGATCCCCCGCTCCTCGGGCGCGCTGTTGCGTGTTCGTCGCTTCGTCCCCGTATTCGAGTTCCCTTCATGACCGCACAGCCTTCCACGCCGCTCCCGGCGCTGACCCTGCAATTCGAACAGCCGCAAGATGGCGCGAGCGTCGACGCCCTGATCGCGCGCGCCTTCGGCCCGGGCCGCTACACCAAGGTCTCCGAGCGGGTGCGTGAGTTCGCGACCTTCGCGCCGGAGCTGTCGGTCTGCGCCTGGTCGGAGGGCCGCCTCCTGGGCTGCGCGCGGATGTGGCGCGTGCGGGTGGGCGGCAAGCCGGTGATGTTCCTGGGGCCGTTCGCGGTGGAGCAGGGCGAGCGCAACGCCGGTTTCGGCGCGCGGATGATCACGCGGGCCTGCGAGGCGGCTCAGGCGGCCGGAGAGAGCCACGTGCTGCTGGTTGGCGACGAGGCCTATTTCGGCCGGGTCGGCTTCGTGCGTGCGGCCGGCCGCGATGTGGTGCTGCCGGGTCCGGTGGACCAGGACCGGGTGCTGGTCCGCGCCCTGACCCCCGACGCCGGCGAGATCTCCGGAGCGGTGACGGCGGTTTAGCCCTCCCACCATAAGACCGTCATCCCGGACGGCCGAAGAGCCGATTTGGGACCCAGGGGCCAAGCGCACCGCCAGACCCCTGGGTCCCGGGTCTCCGCTTCGCTCCGCCCGGGATGACAGCCTTTTGGGGTCAGTGGTCGCCTAGGCCGGCCAAGCTTCGATATCGGCCCATGGTCTGAGCCGGCCCGGCTGGGCGAGGTCGAACACCAGGAAGCAGCCGCCGTTCGGGTTGCCCGGCCGGTCTTCCTGGCCGATCGCCACGCCCTGCAGGTGAGCCGTCAGCAGGCGTGCGACGCCGCCGTGGGAGACGATGGCGATGTCGTCGGCCTGCGCCCCGGCGACGCGGTTCACGGCGGCCACGATGCGCTGTTGGGCGTGTCGGGCGGTCTCCCAGCCCTGGATGCTCTCGTCGGGACGGGCGAAGAACTGCTGCACGACAGGCCAGAAGGCCTCTGCTTCCAGGTAGCCGGTGGACGAGCGGTCG
>JBOHKZ010000399.1:0-9716 GCA_050729355.1 Phenylobacterium sp.
TGGTCAAGGTGGTCTCGGCCAACCCTGGCCGCGCCGTGACGCTGGAAGAAGTCCGCCCGGCTCTGGAGGCCGAGATCCGCAAGGACGCCGCCGCCGAGAAGGTCTACGCGCTCACCCAGGCCTACGATGACGCCCACCAGGGCGGCTCGACCCTGACCGAGTCGGCCCAGAAGGCCGGCGTGCCCGCCGTGACCATCGGCCCGCTCACCAAGAACGGCCGCGATCTGCAGGGCCAACCCGTCCAGGGCCTGACCCAGAAGCTGGTCGAGACTGCCTTCACCCTGCCCGCGGGCGGTGAGAGCGAGGTCGAGGACGCCGGCGGCGGCGAGTACTTCGCCGTGCGCGTCGAGAAGATTCTGCCCCCCTCGATGCCGCCCCTGGAAGAGGTCAAGCCGCAGCTCACCCGTGTCTTCACGATGCGCGAAATCGCCAAGCGGATGCAGGCCCGCGCCGACGAACTCTCGGCCCGGGTCAAGAAGGGCGAGAGCCTGGACGCCGTCGCCGCCTCCGCTGGCGCCAGCGTCACCCGCGTGCCCGGCCTGAGCCGCCAGAACGCCGCCCAGATGCAGAGCATGTCGCAGGACATCCTCGGCAAGACCTTCACGTCCAAGCAAGGCGACGTCTTCACGGCCGAGAACAACCACTTCGGGTTCGTGGTCGGCAAGCTGGAGGCGGTGCATGCTGGCGAAGGCCCGACGCTGGCCCGGATGGCCGAGGACATGCGCCCGCAGATGAGCGTCGCCCTCTACCGGGAGATCGCCGAGACCGCCCGCTTCGCCGCCCGCCAGAAGGTCAAGGTGACCATCGACGCGGCCCGCGCCCGCGCCGCGCTCGGCCTCGAACCCATCGACGCCAAGGCGGCTGCAAAAGGGGCCAAGCCCGGGAAGGCCAAGTGACGATCGAGCCTGCCTTTCCGGGTTTCGAGACCACTTACGAGGCCGGAGCGCCACAGCTTGTCTGGACGCGGCTGATCGACGATCTCGAGACCCCGGTCTCGGCCTATCTGAAGATCGGTCACGGCCGGCCGTACGCGTTCCTGTTCGAGTCCGTCGAAGGCGGCGCTTTCCGAGCGCGCTATTCGATCATCACGCTGGCTCCCGACCTCGTCTGGCGCTGCCGGGGCGACCGGGCCGAGGTGGCCGAGGGCCGCGACATCGCCGCGGGACGCTTCACGCCGCAGGCCGGCGGCGCGCTCGACAGCCTGCGCGACCTGGTGGCGGCTTCACGGATTGAACGGCCCGAAGGCCTGCCTCCGCCATCGGCCGGCCTCTTCGGGGCCATGGGTTACGACATGATCCGGCTGGCCGAGCGGCTGCCGAACATCAATCCCGATCCGCTGGACCTGCCCGACGGGGTGATGACCCGCCCGTCGATCGTCGCCATTTTCGACGCCATCGCCCAGGAGATCATCCTGGTGACGCCGGTGCGGCCGGGCGCCAGCTCCGCCCGCGAGGCCTATGCCGAGGCCCAGGGCCGCCTGCATGGCGTGATCGCCGACCTGAAGCGCCCGACCCCGGCCCTGGTCGGCAACGGCGCCCCGGAGCCTGACCGTTTCGAGACGCCGGTCAGCCGCGAGCGCTATGCCGAGATCGTCGAGGCGGCCAAGGAATACATCCGCGCCGGCGACATCTTCCAGGTGGTGCCCAGCCATCGGCTGCGCGCGCCATTCGCCCGGGACCCTTTCGCGCTCTACCGGTCCCTGCGGCGCACCAATCCTTCGCCCTTCCTGTTCTATCTGAACTTCGGGGACTTCCAGTTGGCCGGCTCCTCGCCTGAGATCCTGGTCAGGCTTCGCGATAACAAGATCACGCTGCGGCCGCTCGCCGGCACCCGGCCGCGTGGGGCGACGCCTGCCGAAGACGCCGCGCTGGAACAGGAACTGAAGGCCGATCCCAAGGAACGGGCCGAGCATCTGATGCTGCTGGACCTGGGCCGCAACGACGTCGGCCGAGTGGCAATGCTGAAGGCCGCCGGCGCCAACGAGGCCGCTCAGCCGTCGAGAGGGCCCCGCGTGCGGGTCACCGACAGCTTCTTCGTCGAGCGCTACAGCCACGTCATGCACCTGGTCTCCAACGTCGAAGGCGACGCGCCGGACGGCCTCGACCCCGTCGACGTGGTGATGGCGGCCCTCCCCGCCGGCACGCTCTCGGGCGCACCCAAGGTCCGGGCGATGGAGATCATCGACGAGCTGGAGACCGAAAAACGCGGCATCGCGTACGCCGGCGCCGTCGGCTATTTCGGCTGCGACGGGTCGGTGGACACCTGCATCGTCCTGCGCACGGCTCTCTTCAAGGACGGGACCATGTACGTCCAGGCGGGCGGCGGCGTGGTGGCCGACAGCGACCCTGACGCCGAATACGACGAGACCCTCCACAAGGCCCGGGCGCTGCGCCGGGCCGCCGAGGAAAGCTGGCGGTTCGTCTGAGCGCCGTCGCGGCTCGCGAGGCCGGCCTGAGAAGCACACCGGCAGCCTCAAATCGGATTCCGTGGAACTAAGTTCGGGCCTCTCGGTTCTGGCGTCGGGACGACAGACCTAGGGCTTGCATAATGAAACTAAGATACGCTTTGGCAGCGTCAGCGCTGCTGCTTGCCGCCGCGCCGGCCGGTGCGACCATCGTGATCGGAACCGGGCCGGGGACATTGCAGCCTCCGGAAAATGTCCTCTTCACCAACAATCCTGCGAACGGCACGACCGTGGCCGGCGTCACCAACCAGACCGCGACAAGCGTGTCCTTCAGGGGCGGCGAGACCTTGGCCGCGAATGGCGGTCAGGCCCGCATCGAGGCCGCGGACGGGTTGATCAACACGACAGGCTCGGCCCTCGGCGGACTTCCCGCCTCGCAGCTCGCGGTAGACCTCACCAACCCGGCGCTCGCTTTCACGTCCACCGAGTTCCGGATTTTCGTGGGCAGCGGCACCGCCACCACCGCAACCCTCACCTTCCTGGATAGCGCCGGGCAGACGTTCAGCAGCACCTTCGACATCCTGTCGAACGGCTTCTTCAATGCGCTGGCGACGGACGGCCAGACGATCGACAAGTTCAGCTTCACCACCAACGGGACGTTCGAGGACGTGAGGCAGGTCCGCCTGGGCGGCATCGCCAGCCTGCCCGCACTCGTGCCTGAGCCAATGAGCTGGGCCTTGATGATCTTCGGGTTCGGTGGCGTGGGCGTGACCCTCCGGCGGCGGCGGTCGCTGGAAAACGCAGCCACGGCCTGAGTTCGACGAGCGTTGCGTCTCGACCTTGCGGCGGCCTGAAAGTCAGGCCGTCGCCGGGCCAAGCCCAGACTTAGCCGCCGGGGGCTTTCGGGCAGTCGTCCTTGCCGGCCGCACGGAGTTGGCGCGCCGTCACTTCGTCCTGAAGCATGGCCTCGCAGACCGTAGCCACCGGGACATCCGCCGAGGTCGTGAACGTGAGCCGGTAGGGCATCGACGGAAGGCCGGCGAGACCCATGAAGCTGTTGGCGGTCGGATCCTGGCTCAGGACCACGCCGTACTCCGTGCCGGGATTCACCGCACACACCGTCCGAAAGGTCCGGCGGTCATAACTGAGCAGCATCTCGCGATGCTCGCCCGGGCAGGGATTGGCCAGCGACATGTCCTGGGCGAACGCGCCGTCGCACGCCATGGGTCGATTGAAGGTCACCCTCACCACGACGATGCCGGGACGAACCACGGCCCCCTTCCTTGGGTAACTGTCGACGACCCTGGGGCGCTCGGCATGGTCATCGGATCTGTCCGGCTGCAGGCATTTGACCGAGGCCGTCACCAGCAGTTCCGAGACCGTGGCGGCCTCAGCTGAAGCCCCCTTCGCCGCCGCCGCCGCGGCAGACTGGGGCGCGATCAGGCCGACGAGAGCGAATGCACAGGCCGCCGCATTGGCGCGCTTCGACCCATTGCAGGTTCCGCCAGCCCCTCGCATCGCCGATCCCTCCGCGCCTCCCGCGAGGCTATCCCCCAGCCGATGGCATGGAAACCCTGGGGTCGACGCTGCACGGCCGGATGAAGACGCCGCAAATCCTGGGGTCGGAGGCGCGGGCGCGCGCGACCAGGTCGTCCACCGCCTGCTGGACGTCCTCGCCGGTCAGGCCGTGGCGAAAGGTCAGGGTGACCGCCAGCAGGATATTGCGCGGGCCAAGCTGCAGGCTGGCCACCTCGAAGATCGCGAGCACGCGAGGGTCGCCCTCGACGGCGGCCCGCGCCGCTTCGACGATCGGCTCGGCGGCGGATTCGCCGGCGATCAGGCTGCGGGTCTCGTTGGCCATGAACAGCGCCACCGCGACCAGCAGCAGACCGATGGCGGCCGACGCCGCGCCGTCCATCCAGGGCAGGCCCAACCAACCAGCTCCGACGACCCCGATCGCCGCCAGCCCCAGGCCAGCCAGGGCCGCGCCGTCTTCGAGCAGAGTGGTGTAGAGCCCCGGATCCTTGCTGATCGACAGGAACCGCCAGAGCTTGATCTCGCGCCCGCCTACCTTCTTGCCGCGAGCTACCTGGCGATACTCGCGATAGGCCACCCGGAACGACGTCCCTTCGAAGACGGCTGACACCGCCAGGACGATCAGGTTGATCCAGGGCCGGTCGAGCTCCACGGGATGAAGGATCTTCTCCACGCCCTGCCAGATCGAGAAGGCGCCGCCGGCCAGGAAGATCATCAGGGCGACGATGAAGCCCCAGAAGTAGATCTCCATCCCGTAGCCGAACGGATGGCTGTCGTCGGCGGGACGGTCGGCGCGCTTTTGCCCGATCAGCAGCAGCACCTGGTCGGCGGTGTCGACGAACGAATGGACGGCCTCGGTCAGCATCGCCGTCGAGCGTGTCGCCGCGAAGGCGAGCAGCTTGGTCACG
Source organism: Phenylobacterium sp. (assembly GCA_050729355.1). Taxonomy (GTDB): domain Bacteria; phylum Pseudomonadota; class Alphaproteobacteria; order Caulobacterales; family Caulobacteraceae; genus Phenylobacterium. The sequence goes on from JBOHKZ010000399.1 coordinate 4,849, forward strand.
GCGATGCCGAGGTTCCCAGCGAGGGCTGCCAACACCACCCGGTTCGTCGCCGTCGCCGCTGATGTGTCGCTTCGCAAGCCCTGCTTCCAATCCCGCCGCCCACGCCAGAGTAGAGCGAGCGCGACCTCTGTCGAGGACTGTCGGCTGGCGACCGCTTTGGTTGAGCGGAGCCGCACCCCAGCGCAACCTTATGTCGAAAAATGACACTACGACAAAGGGTTACGGGGAACTTGCTGAGTGGACATTTCCGAATTCAAGGTAAACAGTCAGATACCAATGTAATTTCGGCCTTTGGGGGACGGGGTGATCAGCAAGAAAATTCGCACGCTGGCGGTGAGCGCCGCCATGGCCGCCTTGGCCTCGAGCAACTCGGCCCGCGCCGGCGATATCGCGATCGATGGAGACCCTTCGCAGGCCATCTCCGCCTGCACGATTGGGTTGGCCTGCGTCGGTAGGCTGATGCCGTTCGGCATCGCCACCCCGGCCGTCTCAACCAACCAGATTTTCATCTACAGCTCCGGCATCGTCTCCTTCGGCTCTGAACTGCCCCTCGGCGCGACCTTTGGGGACGCAAGCACGCTCGGGCATTCGTTCTTGGCGCCCGCCTTCGCCGACTACGGGGCAAACGCGCCCAGCGTCTTCGTCACCAACGTGTCCCAGGACTACGCTGGCACCATCGCAAAGTACCGCATCACCTGGATCGTGCCGGACGCCGCCGGCAACTCGGTGTTCCAGGTTGAACTGAGCGACCTGTCGATATCGAAGATCGGGGGCGGCCCCCCGCCGCTCGGCTACACCATTGTGCGGGACCCCACTCGGATCGGGGACATCCAGGCCCTCTTCGGTCACAGCTCCGCCGCCCCCTTCTGGAATGGAATTCCGGTCTCCACCGATCCGGGTGTGCCGGAGGGCGCCCTGATCGGCTGGGGCGTCGGCGCCCTGAATTCCTCAACGATCGTGGGAAGCGACCCAAGTTTCCTGAAACGCGCCAGCATCGGCGTCAACCTGACCGATGCGGCAGCGTTCGTGGTCCCGGACACCGGGGTTCCCGAGCCCTCGACTTGGAGCATCCTGCTGATGGGTTTCGCAGGCCTTGGACTGGCTTTGCGTGGCGTCCGAGGGCGGAGGCGCGTGCTCGCCAGCTGACGGAGCTGACCGCTGCGCTATTCCGCCTTCATCAGCTACAATCACCGCGACCGCGCCATCGCGGGCTGGCTCCACCGCGCACTCGAAACCTACAGCATCCCCAAGCAATTGCGCGGGCATGACAGCCAGCTGGGCATCCTTGGGACACGACTGCCGCCGGTCTTCCGAGACCGCGAAGAACTCGCCGCCTCAGCGGACCTGGCGCAGACCGTGCGAGAGGCTCTGGAGGCGTCCGCCTCGCTTGTCGTGATCTGTTCGCCGAATGCGGCGCGCTCGAAGTGGGTCAACGAGGAGATCCGCACCTTCACGGCGCTCGGTCGACGGGCCCAGATCCAGTGCCTGATCGTCGATGGGATGCCTGACGCCTCGCGGACGCCAGGGCTCGACCCTCAGCTCGAGTGTCTGCCCCCGGCGCTGTTCGAAGGCGACGGGCGCGAACCCCTGGCGTCTGACATTCGTCGCGGCGGAGACGGGCGGGCCGCCGCGCGGCTCAAGCTGCTCGCCGGCATTCTCGGCGTGCCGTTCGACCTCCTTCGGCAGCGGGAACATGTGCGACGGAACCGTCGCCTGCTGGTGGCGTCGTCCCTGCTCGGCCTTGGCTTCATCGCCATGTCAGGTCTCGCCGCGGCGGCGCTGATCGCGCGCAACGACGCCGTCCAGCAGCGCGACATCGCGCGGCGCAAGACCGTCACGGCCGAACGGACCGTCGACTTCGTGAAATCGCTCTTCGAGGTGTCCAACCCCTCGGAAGCGAAGGGCGAGGCGATCACGGCGCGGGAGATCCTGGATCGCGGCGCCGCTCGCATCGAGCAAGGCCTCACTGACGAGCCGTCGGTAAAGGCGGAGCTGACCACCACGCTGGGCGAGGTCTATGCGGGTCTTGGTCTGTTCAAGCAGGGCGAAGGCATCATCCGACGCAACCTCGCCCTGAAGGACGTCGACGTAGGCAGCCGCACCAGGCAGTTCATCGCGCTTGGCGAGGCCCAGTCGCGGCAAGGAAACTACGACGCTGCGGTTGCGAGCTATGACGCCGCGCTTCGTCTGGCCCAGGATGTCCGCCAGCCCCGCCCCGACCTCATGCCGCGCATCTACGTCGGATTGGGCGACGCCGAGTCGGAATTGGGCGCCCATGCGAAAGCCGAACAGTGGCTCCGTAAAGCGCTGGATGTGGACCTGCGACGCCTGGGACCAAGCCACCCCGATGTCGCGCGCGAGCTGGAAGTCCTGGGTACGAATGCTGTGGCGGACGGGCGACTGAGTGACGGTCGGGCGCATCTTGAGCGCGCGCTCGCCATCCGTCGTGAGGCGCAGGGCGACTTACACCCGCGCGTGTCTGCTGACCTGGTCAATCTCGGCGGGATCGCCTACCTGCAGCGCGATCCGAAGTCCGCCGAAGTGTACTATCGCGCGGCCCTCGACGCCGCGACGAAGGTTCTCGGGCGCGACCATCCCGACATCGCCCTGACGCAGAATAACCTCGGCCGGCTGCTCATCGAGCGTCGGGACTACGCGGGCGCGCGCCCGCTCCTGGAGCATGCGGTGGACGTGGTGTCGCGTGAGCGTGGCGAGACGTTCAACGACCTGGCGTTCTATTTCGACAACCTGGCGATCATCCGTCGCAGCACAGGCGATCTGCCCGACGCCGAGACGCTGTTGCGGAAGGGTCTCGTGGCCGCCCAGGTCCACAAGCACCGCAACCTCGCGCCGATCATGGTGGACCTGGCCGACGTCCGTTGCGCACTTGGCGCTCCGAAGGACGGCCTGATGCTCCTGGAGGAGGCTCGCCCGATCATGGCCAAGACCTACACGAAGGATCCCTGGCGTCTGGCGTGGCTGGATACCATCCGCGCGGAATGCCTCCTGGCCGCGGGCGAACGGCGATCGGCGCGGGACCTGCTTCAGTCCACCGCCCCGGTGATGGCGAAGCGCTGGCCGCCGGACAGCCACTACGGCGCCAGATCGAACGAACTCCTGACCCGCGCCTCGGCTCGATAGCGACAGGCCCCTCTACTCAGCTCCCGACGCCTTTGGCGACGTGCTGGCTAACCAGCGGCGGGGCCAACACCATCGCCGTCGCGAAGGCGAGCGCCGAGATCGCCAGGAACGCCGCGGCGGTCAGGACCGGCCAGAGGCGTTGCGCCGGCTTCAGTGGTTTGAGCAGAGCCCGGGCGCGGGCGATCTCGTCGGCGTCCAAGGCCGGATGGGTGGTCGTCATAGCGGGAGCATCGGCCGGGCCGCAGAGTCGTACAAGGCGCACGCCGGCCCTTGGCTATGGATTTCAAGCCGGTCATTGTGCGCCGCAATATAGCCTTGCAGCCGGCGCAAACGACCGGCGGTAGCTTCCTGGATCAGGGTTGGCCCGGTGACCGATCAACGCCCGCTTCGCGTGCTCGTTCTGCAAGGCGGCGGCGCGCTGGGCGCGTATCAGGCCGGGGTCTGCGAGGCCCTGGGCCGGGGCGGGCTGGAGCCGGACTGGCTGGCCGGGATCTCCATCGGGGCGATCAACTGCGCGATCATCGCCGGCAACGCCGGGATCGCCCGGCTCGACCGCCTGCACGAATTTTGGGACCTGGTGACCTCGCAGTGGCCTTTGGGCCACCACGCCCCGACCGACCAGTTCCGCGCCATGCTCGGCGACGCCAGCATCGGTTGGGCCGTGGCGGCCGGCGTGCCAGGCTTCTTCGCACCGCGCGCTTTTTCCCCTCTGCTCTCCGTCGGCGGCGGACCGGAAGCCCTGAGTTTCTATGACACCGCCCCGCTCAAGGCGACGCTCGAGCGGCTGGTCGACTTCGACCGCATCAACGCGCGCGAGAAACGCCTGAGCGTCGGCGCCGTGAACATCCGCACCGGCAATTTCACCTACTTCGACAACACCCATCAGAAGATCGGGCCGGAGCACATCATGGCCTCGGGCGCCCTGCCCCCCGGCTTTCCCCCGATCGAGATCGACGGCGAGTGGTATTGGGATGGCGGCCTGGTCTCCAACACGCCACTCGAATACGTGCTCGACCAGTGCGAGAGCGGCGACCTGACGATCTACCAGGTGGACCTCTTCAACGCCCGCGGACCCATGCCCCGGACCGTCCAGGAGGCCGCGGAGCGCGAGAAGGATATCCGCTTCTCCAGTCGCACACGGCTGAACACCGACGCCCAGCTGCGCATCCACCGGCTGAAGTCCGCGCTGGCGGAGTTGCTGAAGACGCTGCCGCAGGGCGCCGAGATCCCGGACCTGCAGCTCCTCGAGGAGTTCTCCAAGGAGAACACCGTGACAGTCGTCCAATTGATCTATCGCGACCGGGCCTATGAGGGCGCCTACAAGGACGTCGAGTTCTCCCGCCAGACCATGCTCGACCACTGGGGCAGCGGCGTCGCCGATGGCCAGCGGGCGCTTGAACGCCGCAAGACCAACCCGCCGCACCCGGCGCGTGGCGGCGCGGTCAGCGTCGATCCTGGCCTCGAGCGTGACAAAGACCAGACCTCTTCCAACCCCAAGGACGCAGCCCGATGATCCTGCAATCCAAGACCGCCGTCGTCACCGGCTCCACCAGCGGCATCGGACTGGCCATCGCGCGGGCCATGGCCAAGGAGGGCGCCAACGTCCTGATCAACGGCTTCGGCAAGCCGGAGGACATCGAGAAGGAGCGCGCGGCCATCGAGGCCGATTTCGGGGTCAAGGCCATCCACTCGCCGGCCGACATGACCAAGCCCGCCGAGATCGCCGC
>JBOHKZ010000400.1:0-5243 GCA_050729355.1 Phenylobacterium sp.
GTGTCGTATTTGGCGAAATCCGGATGGGTGACAAGCTCGCGGGCCATGACCGGCACGCCGCTGACGCCGGTCACGCCTTCACGTTCCACCAGCTTCAGAGCGGCGGTGGCGTCCCAGCGGTACATCAGCACCATCTTGCCGCCGGCGGCTGTGGTGGCGTAGGCGCCGCAGTTGTTGGCCGTGACGTGGAAGAGGGGAGTGGTCACCAGGGTCACGGGGATCGGCGGCGCGACGCTCGGATCCAGGACCACCCCTGTCGCCCGCTGGGTCGCCAGCGTGTGCGCCTGGCCGGAGAACATCATGTTGAAGAGATTGGAAACGCAGCCGCGGTGGGTGAGCTGCGCGCCCTTCGGGAAGCCGGTGGTGCCGGAGGTGTAGAAGATGCAGGCGTCGGCGTCCGGGTCGACCGTCACGTCCGGCAGGTCGCCGCCACGCGCGATGACCTCGCTCCACTGGACCGCGCCCTTGGGCGGGCTGTCGGTGCGCACCGCCACCAGCAGGGACTCGCCCAGCATGCCGGGCTGTTCCTCGATGCGGCGGATACGCTCCTCATCGGCGAAGACGATCTTCGGCTGGGCGTCGGCGAGGCCGAAGGCCATCTCTGAAGCCGTCCACCATGCGTTCATCCCGACCACGGCGACGCCGACGCTGACACCGGCCCAGTAGATCAGGATCCATTCCGGATAGTTGCGCATGGCGATAGCCACCCGGTCGCCCGCGACGACGCCGCGATCCGTCATCCAGTTGGCGATCGAGGCCACCTGCTTATGGGCTTCCGCATAGGTGATCCGCTCATCCTCGTAGATGAGGTAGTCGCGATCCGCGTAGGCCGCAGTGGAGAGCCAGAGCGCGCGCACGTTCGGCGGGGCGTTCTTGAATGAGCGCAGCATTGCGCCGCGAACCTCGATCTCGGCGATCTCGAAAGGCGCTCCGGGTCCGGTAAGTTCAGCCCAGGCCTGGTTGAGTTCCGAATAATGCATCGTGTCGCTCCGTCCCCACTGTGACGCCGGCGTCTTGGCGCCGGTCGTCGCCAAGTCATAGCCCCTCGACGACGCGAACGGCGAGCCCCTTGTGTGGGGCAGGGTGTCTCGTGGAGTTTTGAGCGATGCTCGCCGCTTAACGAACCTGCAATCGCAGATCGGCAAGGTGACCCGGTATCAAACGCGTGCCCGAAGGATTGCAGCGTGACCGAGGCTACAATCCGCGCGCCGCGAACCTTCAATCTCAACGCGTGGCTGTTTCCCGCCGCGATCTTCACGAGCGCCACGCTCGTGTTCCTGGTCCAGCCGATGCTGGCCAAGATGCTGTTGCCGAAACTCGGGGGCTCGCCGGCGGTGTGGAACACCAGCATGGTGTTCTTTCAGGCCGCGCTGCTGGTCGGATACGCCTACGCCCACCTTTTGCAGCGCCTTCAGAATTTCAAGCTCGAGGCGGCTATCCACCTTGGCGGCCTTGCCTGCGCCAGCATCTTCCTGCCGCTGGGCTTCGCGAGCTACCTCGGAGACCCGTCGTCGGCCGCTCCGGCCCGGTGGCTCTTCGCCGCTCTGACGACCTCCGTCGCCGCGCCCTTTGCAATCCTCTCAGCCACCGCGCCCCTCCTGCAGAGCTGGTACTCACGGCTGCGGCATGGAGATGCCGCCGGCGGCAATCCCTATCCGCTCTACGTAGCGAGCAACGTCGGCAGCATGCTGGCGCTCCTGGCCTACCCGCTCGTTGTGGAACCCCTGCTGCCGCTCGGCGACCAGAGCCGGCTATGGGCCGCCGGCTATGGGGTGTTCTGCGTCCTGGCCGCGGCCATCGCCCTGGCCATCTTTAGCGAGGCCGGAAAGGGGGCCGTCCCGCTCGACGCCACGACGGCGCCTGAGCCTGAGGTTTCAAAGATCACCGCGAAGGCTCGTCTGGTTTGGATACTGCTGGCCGCTCTGCCTTCCAGCCTGATGCTGGGGACCACGACCTACATCTCCACCGATGTCGCCGCCGCCCCGCTGCTGTGGGTCGTGCCGCTGGCTCTCTACCTGCTGACCTTCATCGTCGCCTTCCAGGCTGCGCCGATGATTTCGGCCCGCGCGGCCCGACTGGGCCAGGGGCTCCTGGTTCCGATATGCCTGGCTTCGATGGTGGGACGGGACTTCGGTTGGATCGTCGTCCTGATCCTCCACGCGAGCGCGTTCTTCTTCTCGGCCCTGGTTTGCCACCAGGCGTTGGCGGCGCGTCGCCCCGAACCGCGCCACCTGACGGAATTCTATCTGTACCTCTCGCTGGGCGGGGTGCTCGGTGGCGCCGCCACCGCCCTACTGGCGCCGGTGGTCTTCAACTATGTCCTTGAATATCCACTCGTGCTCGTCCTCGCGGCCCTCGCGCGGCCGATGACGGGGAGGGCGACTCCAGCCGACTGGGCCGCGCTCGCCGTCGCCGTCCTTTGCGTCGGGCTCCTGGTCGCCTTGTCTGTGACCGGCGGCGTCATGACCCTGGCCGTCGTCGTCCTGCTCACCTTTGCCGCCGCCGCCGCCATCCTGCTGCGCAACCAACCGCGTCTGTTCGCCGGGGCGCTTGCAGTCGTGGCCGCCGGCGCCCTGATGAGCGGCGGGCGCAGCGCCGATCTGCACACCGCCCGCAGCTTCTTCGGCGTCCACCGGGTCATCTTGCAGCACAATCCGGCGCTGGGCGGCGATGTGCACGTCCTGGCGCATGGCACCACGGCTCACGGCGCCCAACCGCTTTCTCCCGCCTTCCGCTGCCAGCCGACTGCCTACTACGCACCGGTCACGGCCATCGGACAGGCGTTCGCGGTCATGGCTGCGGCAAACCCGAGCCAGCGCATCGGCGTCGTGGGCCTCGGAACCGGCGGCGTGGCGACCTACGACCGCATCAGCGATTCCATGCGCTTTTTCGAGATCGATCCGAAGGTGGAGGCCATCGCGCGGGACCGCCGCTATTTCACCTATCTCAGCGGCTGCGCGAGGGGCTCGGTGGATGTTGTGATCGGGGACGCGCGGCTGACGCTCGCCAAGGAGCCCACAGGCATCTACGACCTGCTGCTCCTGGATGCGTTCACGTCCGACGCCATTCCGGTCCACCTGCTCACCGTCGAGGCTCTACAGCAGTACCTACGAGTGCTGAAGCCGAACGGCGTGCTGATGATGCACATTTCCAATCGCCACCTTGCGCTCGAAGGCATCGCGGCCGCCGACGTCGAACGGCTCGGCGCCCACGCCCTGATCCAGAACTATCGTCCGCCGAAAGGCGCGCCAGGGGGCGTGGCGAACCCAACGGACGTGATGCTCGTGTCCCGATCGGAAGAGGCTCTGGCGAAGTTCCGAACCGATCCGCGCTGGCGTCCCGCGCGCTCGGACGGCGCTTCGCCGTGGACGGACGACCATTCAGACATCGTCACGGCGCTTCTGGCCCACGCGTTCGCCAAGCCGAAGCCTTAGCCCAAACGCCGCCTCGGCGCGCCCGCGCCGTTAATTTGGGATATTCCGTCCACCAGGAAAATGGTGGGTGCTGTAGGATTCGAACCTACGACCCGCTGATTAAGAGTCAGCTGCTCTACCAACTGAGCTAAGCACCCACGTCGCTTCCGTCCACAATCGCGGCCGGCGGCGAGGGCGCGGAAAATACGCGAAAACGCGGCCTTGGCAAGGCGTGTAAGTCTGGGGGTTGAAATGGCGTCAGCAGAGCCGGTCGGGGTCGTGGATTTCGCCTATCTGGAGGGCTTCGCGGCCGGCGATAAAACCGTTGTTCGTGAAGTGCTTAGCCTGTTTCGCGAGCAGGCCGAGGCCTGGGCGAAGGGCCTCGATCCGGCCGATCCCGGCTGGCGCGATGTCGTGCATACGATCAAGGGCGCGGCCCGCGGCGTCGGCGCCAATCCGCTGGGCGACGTCTGCGCAAAGGCCGAGGCCGAGGGCGAGTCAGGCCTGCCGGCCGTGAAAGCTGCGCTGGACGCAGCCGTGGCCGACATCGCGGCCTATCAGGCGCGGGCCTGAGCGTCCGCGCGCAGGTCGTCCCAGACCCCGTATTCGTGGGCGATGCAGCGCTCGATCAGCAGGCGCCACACGGGTTCGGCGATCTCTTCTGAAAGTCCGGCTTCGCGGGCGGCGGCCTTCACCTTGGCGACCACGTCCTCGATGCGGGCAGTGTCGCGCACGGCCTCGCGGTTCGGCTTGATGCGGGCGGCGGCGTTCATGTAGCGCTGGCGCTCGGCCAGCACGGTGACCAGCAGGCGGTCCAGCGCGTCCACGCCCTGCCGCACCTCGGCCATCGTCATGCAGTCGGCGGGGGCTCGCCGGTCGTCGGTGGAAAAGCTCATCGGTTACTCAAGCGGTTGGTTTAGATCCCGGCCCCGTTGTCGATAGCCAGCAGCGCCTGTTCATGCGCTAGGGCCTCGGCCTCGATCCAGCTGACGAAGGCCTTCACCTGCGGCAGCCGGCCCTTGGCCTTGGGGTAGACGAGGTAATAGGCGAAGTCGACGGCGGTGGCGATCTGCAGCGGGGCGACCAGCCGGCCGGCCTCGAGGTCATCGGCGGCGAGTGTGCGCTTGGCGAGCGCCACGCCGCGGCCGTTCACCGCCGCCTCGATCACCAGGCTGGACTGGTTGAAGCGCGGGCCGCGCATGCCGTCGACGCCCTTCAGGCCCCGCGCCGCCAGCCACATGGACCAGTCAGGGCAGCTGTCGTCGAGGTCGGGCGAACCGTCGTGTAGCAGGATGTGATTGGCGAGGTCGGCCGGCGTGTTGAGGGGGTGCTCGGCCAGATGCGCTGGGGACGCCACAGGGATCACCGTCTCGCTGAACAGGCGCTTCACCTCGAGGCCCGGATAGCGGCCGCCGCCATAGCGGATGGCGATGTCCACTTCGCCGGCGGTGAGATCGACAAGCTCGATGGCCGCCGAGAGCCAGACGTCGACCTGCGGGTGGGCCTGTTCGAAGGCCCCCAGCCGCGGCACGAGCCATTTGGCGGCGAAAGATGGCGGGGCGGTCAGCGTCAGCCGCCGGCCGTCGACGGCGGCGGTCAGCAGCGAGGCCGCCTCGGCCAGCCGGTCGAAGGCCTCGCGAAGGGCGGGCAGGGCGGTCTGCGCCGCGTCGGTCAGCAGGAGGCCTTTCGGCGTGCGCTTGAAAAGCGCTGCGCCGACATAGTCTTCCAGGTTCTGGATCTGCTGGCTCACCGCGCCGGGCGTCACCGAAAGCTCATCGGCGGCGCGGCTGAAGTTCAGATGCCGCGCGGCGGCCTCGAACGCCCGCAAGG
>JBOHKZ010000401.1:0-13056 GCA_050729355.1 Phenylobacterium sp.
GGCCACGACGCCCTTCAGCGCGCCGGCCTCGTCGAACACCGCCTCTGACGCGGCCATGCCCGGATAGATCTCGACGCCCAGCGCCTCGGCCTGCTCGGCCAGCCAGCGGCAGACGTTGGCCAGCGACGCGACGTAGTTGCCGTGGTTGTGCATGAAGGGCGGCATGGCGAACATCGGCAGCCCGATGGATCCCTGCGGGCCCAGGACCACGAACTTGTCCTCTGTGACCGGGGTCTCCAGCGGCGCGCCCATCGCCTTCCAGTCCGGGAAGAGCTCGTTCAGGCCCTTCGGGTCGATCACCGCCCCCGAAAGGATGTGCGCGCCGACCTCGGAACCCTTCTCGAGCACGGCGACCGAAATCTCCGTTCCAGCCGCCTGAGCCAGTTGCTTCAGCCGGATCGCGGCCGCCAGGCCAGACGGTCCCGCGCCCACGATGACGACGTCATAGTCCATCGCCTCGCGTTCAACGGTTTCAGTGGCTTCGCTCATAGGCCCCGATGCTCCTTCGTCCCTGGCCGACTTATCGGGATGTCACGCGGCGGCGGTCAAGCAAAAGCGCCAGGGGCCGCTCGAGATCAGGGGGCTGACAAACCGCAGGGGCTCGCAGACAGTCTTTGGACGATCGCGGCAAGCAATGGGGGAAACGTCATGCGGCTGTCCATTCTCGTCTGCGCCCTGGCGCTTGTCGCCTCGCAAACCCAGGCCGCGAGCGCGCGGTGGATTGGAACCTGGGCCGCGTCGCCGGCTCCGCCGATGCAGGCCGCGCCCCCTGTGTTCGCGAACCTCTTGGCGCCGCCCTTCAACAATCAGACCCTCGTCCAGGTCGTACGGGTCAGCGCCGGCGGCCAGCGACTGCGCATCCGCTTCACCAATGAGTACGGGACCAAGCCGCTGGCGATCGGCGCCGCGCGGGTGGCCCTGGTCGGGCCGGACGGCGCTTCCGTGCCCGGAAGCGATCGCGCGGTGACCTTCGCCGGTGAGAAGGCCACGACCATCCCGGCCGGGGCGCCGATGGTCAGCGATCCGGTGGCACTGCCGACCACCGTGCTCGCCCGCCTGCGCATCAGCCTCTACCTGCCCGGCGAAGCCCCGATCTGCACCTGCCACATCAACGGCAACGAGCTGGTGCAGGTCGCCCAGGGAGACTGGACCGAACGCGCCACGCCGGCGCCGTCGGGCCCCGCGCAATACCGCGCCTTCCTGTCGGGCGTAGAGGTCGAGACCGCCCAGCCAGCCAAGGTCATCGTGACGTTCGGCGACTCGATCACCGACGGCTACCTCTCGAGCGTCGGCGCCAACCACCGCTGGCCAGACCGTCTGGCCGAGCGCCTCGCGGCCAAATATCCCGGCCGCGCCATGGCCGTGGCCAACGCCGGCATCGGCGGCAATCGGGTGCTGAGCGACGGGCCCATCGCCATCTTCGGCCAGAGCGCGCTCACCCGCTTCGACCGCGACGTCCTGGCCATCCCCGGCGCGACCCACGTGGTCCTGCTTGAAGGCGTCAACGACCTGGGCGACAGCAAGACCAACCCGCCCACGGCCCAGTCGCTGATCGTCGGCTACCGTCAGATCATCGACCGCGCCCATGCCCACGGACTGAAGGTGATCGGCGCGACCATCCTGCCCTATGGCGGGGCGGCCTATTTCGGTGCACCCGGCGAGGTGGAGCGGCAGACCCTCAACGCCTGGATCCGCAAGAGCGGGAACTTCGACGGCGTCATCGACTTCGACGCCGCCACCCGCGACCCGGCCAAGCCGGATCGCATGCGCGCCGACCTGCAGTCCGGCGACTGGCTGCATCCCAACGACGCCGGCTACCGGGCGATGGGCGAGGCCGTGGACCTGTCGCTGTTCCAGTAAAGCCGGCGTTAGCCCGCGTAGGCCGCCTTCAGCTTGGCGACGTCGAGCTTGGTCATCTGCATCATCGCCTCAGTCGCCCGTTGCGCGCCGGCGCGATCCGATCCGCCGATCGTCTCGAAAAGCGCCTTGGGCACGACCTGCCAGGAGACGCCGAAGCGGTCCTTCAGCCAACCGCACTGGCTGGGCGCGCCGCCGCCTGCGGTCAGCTTCTCCCAGTAGTGGTCCACTTCGGCCTGGTCCTCACAGTCGATGACGAACGAGACGGCCTCGTTGAACTGGAAAACCGGCCCGCCGTTCAGCGCGGTGAATCGGACGCCGTCCAATTCGAAGTCGGCGGTCATCACCGAGCCTTCCGGCCCTGGCATTCCGGCCACGTAGCGGCTGATGCTGAGCACCTTGGAATTGGGGAAGATCGAGAGATAGAGGTTCATCGCCTCTTCCGCCTGGGTGTCGAACCACAGGAACGGGTGGATTTTCGCCATGTCGTCGTCCTCCTCAGGCCCAAAGGACGCTCTGGCGGCTCCCGTTCCGACAACGGCCGATGCTTTTGCCGGCCATCCGCGCTAGGCCGTGCGGATGGCCAGCAAGCTCCGCAGACTCATCGAATTGCCCGGCGTCGCCCAACTCGAGTTCAAGGCGGTGATGAAACGCGAGTTCGCAGAGCCGGAGGCCCGGGCCGAACACCCCGAACTCGACGAGTGCTCCACGAAAATCTTCGGTCTGACCGCCGACGAGGCCGAGGCGACGCCGCGCCCCGCCGATTGGGACGGCATCGAGACCAAGCCAGTCCAGGCGCAGGTCGACGCCTTCGAGGACGCCGGCTGGGATGTCACCGACGACAAGCGCCGGCCGCTGCGCACCCTGGGCCACTGGAACCAGCAGCTCTGGCTTGCCATCCGCGGCGTGGCCGGCGCCCTGCCCTTCCAGCCCGATGACGACGACCGCCCCGACAAGGACTGGGGCGCATCCCTCGCCGCCGACGCCAAACGCTTCAAGAAACGGTGACCTGACAGATGTCGAAATTCCCATTCAAGAGCCTCGGCGACGTCAAGAAGCCCGCGACGCCCAGCGCCTATGACAAGCCCACGCCCAAGGTCTCGCGCCAGCAGCCGGCGAAGGTGCTGACGGCCGCGGAAAAGGCGGCCTTCCTGGCGTCACGGCCCGATCTGAAGCCGAAATGACCCGCGGGGGCTGACAAGCGCCGTCCCGCCCGCCAAGACTTTCGCCAATGCCCGCCGTCCAACCCTCCGCCGCCCAGCTCGCCGAGAGCCTGCTCGCCTTCTGGAGCGAGGCGGGGGTGGACGCCATGCTGCTGGACGCGCCCCTCGACCGGATCGAGGCGGGCAAGATCGCGCCGCCGCAGCCGCCGCCAGCTCGGAAGGCCGCGCCGGTCGCTCCGGTTGGCCGAACGGGGGCGAACCAGACCGACATCTCCGCCGCCGTCGCTCAGGCCCAGGCGCTGGCCGCCCAGGCCGATACGCTGGACGCCTTGGTTGCGGCGATCTCGGGCTTCGACGGCTGTCCGCTGAAGTTCGAAGGCGGGGCGACCCAGGCGGTGGTCTGGCGGGGCGCCGCTGACGCGCCGCTGATGGTGATCGGAGAGGGTCCCGGTCAGGAGGAGGATCAGCGGGGCGAGCCCTTCGTGGGACGCGCCGGGCGCCTGCTCGACAAGATGCTCGGCGCGGCTGGCGTGGCCGAGCGGGCGTTCATCACCAATACGGTCTTCTGGCGCCCGCCGGGCAACCGCACGCCGACGCCAGCCGAACAGGCGATCTGCGCGCCATTCGTCGAGCGCGCCATCGCGCTGGTGAAGCCCAGCATGCTGCTTCTGGTCGGCGGCGCGTCAGCCAAGGCGATGCTGAAGAAGGACGAGGGCATCCTGTCCCTGCGTGGGCGCTGGCACGAGTGGCGCTCGGCGGACGGCGCGCTGGAACTGCCCGCCATGCCGACCCTGCATCCGGCCTTCCTGCTGCGCCAGCCGGCGGCGAAGAAGCGCGCCTGGGCGGACCTGCTGACGCTTAGCGAACGCCTCGATCGGCCGGATCGGCCAGCCTGAACGACGGTGATTTGGGCGCCCTGCGACCACGCGCCACGGGCTTCTCGTTCACCATAGCGCGGCCATTTAGGGTTGCTCGTTAAGGCGACCCTGCCTAGCTTGCACGCTTCGTTTTTGAGAAAAGGGCCGCGGTCCAGCTCGCGTAAGATGAGCTCGCGGAAGACGGCATGACGCTGATGAAGCGCCTGCAGCTGGGGGTTTCGGCCTTCGCCTGCTCCGCCGCCATCGCCACCGCTAGCGGGGCTGCGCCGCCCCTCGCCCTCTCGACGACCGACGCCCAGCGCTATGCCGCGGCCTTCGAAGCCACCGATCGCGGCGACTTCATCGAAGCCCAGATGCAGACCGTCGAGGTGCAGGACAAATCGCTCCTGGGCTATCTCTCGTTCCGCGCCCTGATGCACCCCACAGCGCACAAGGCGGCCTTCGACGAACTGGCCGGCTGGCTCGCACGTTTTCGTGACCTTCCGGTCGCCGATCGGATCTTCGCGTTGGCGTCGAAGCGGTCGCCGGGGGCGGCCGCCTCCCTGCCCTCGCCCGCCGTCGCCCTGGCCGATGACGTCAATGCCCCGTCCGCCGTCACCGATCGCGGTCGCGCGGCGCGGCAGGCCTTCTACGCCGGCGACTCCAAGCGCGCGCTCAAGCTGGCGCCGGCCGCCGGTGAACCCTGGATCGCCGGCCTGGCCGCCTATCGGCTGAAGTCCTACGACCAGGCGCAGGGCTACTTCGCCCAACTCGCCCACGACTCCCTGTGCGATCCCTGGCTACGTTCGGCGGCCGGCTATTGGGCGGCCCGCTCGGCCCAGGCCCAGGGCGACAGCGCCACCGCGACCAGTTTCCTGCAGGCCGCCGCCAAAGCGCCCGAGACCTTCTACGGCATGATCGCCCAGCGCCAGCTCGGGCTGACCGGGGCGCCGGTCCGCGCCGCGCAGGCATCCACGCATCCGCAGCTGTTCAAGGTTTCCTTCGCCCAGCCGTCCGCCGACGTCGCCGTCTTCATGCAGAGCGACATCCGCGCCCATCGCGCGGCGGCTCTGGCCCAGCTCGGGCGGGTCGGCGACGCGGCCCAGGAGCTCCGCGCCGGGTTGCTGCTCGCGCGCTCCCCGGAAGAGCGCGAACACTGGTTGTCGCTGGGCGTCGAACTCGGGACCCAGGTGGCCGAAGGCGCCCGCCAGGTGCGCGCCGTCGACCTCGATTTCCCGATGCCGGCCCTGGAGCCCAAGTCCGGCTTCACCATCGACAAGGCGCTGGTCTACGCAATCGTGCGCCAGGAAAGCCGGTTCAACCCAATGGCCGTCTCGCCGGTCGGCGCCACGGGCCTGATGCAGCTGATGCCCGAGGCGGCCGCCCGCGCGGCCGGCGACGACAAGCTCAAGGCCGACATGTCGCCGCTCTTCGACCCGGCGTTTAACCTGCGCGTCGGCCAGGACTATGTGACCTGGCTGATGGAGCGCGGGGTCGGCTACGACATCCTGCAGACCGTGGCGGCCTACAACGGCGGTCCGGCCACCCTGCTCAAGACCGCCCAGATGCTCGGCGACGAGGCCGACAGCCTGCTGATTATCGAATGCCTGCCCTCGCTTGAGACCCGCAACTACGTCGAGAAGGTGATGGCGGGCTACTGGACCTATCGGAAGATGTGGGGCCAGGACTCCCCGACCCTGAACGCCATAGCGGGCGGGGCCCGGTTCATCGACGCCCGTCTGGACCTAGGCCAATCGCGGGGCGCGGCCGCCCAGGTCTCGGCGCAACCGCTTCAGATCGGGATGCGCTAGCACCCGCGACTGCTTCGCCAGCACCCCGAACGGCGCCCGGCGCAGGAAGCCGCCGACGCCCGGGATGATCGCCTCTCCGCCACCGCCCCGCAGATGCTCGCCCAGCGCGGCCAGCCAGCTGGGCTTCAGCCGGATCGAGGCCGGCAGCAGCAGGATCTGATCGGATCTAGCGGTGGCCGCCGCCCCGGCGATGCTGGTCACCAGCTCCGCCCCGGTCTCTTCCCGCAGCACCGCCAGCAGCTCCGGCGGACCGCCGCCGGCGATCAGCACTTCGCGCACCAGTCCATCCACCGCGGCGGACGTCAGGCAGCCCAACAGGGCCGGCAGCCGGTCCGTCGAATCTCCTGCCTCGACGATCACCGTAAGCATGCGGCGCACAAGCCGGTGGCTCGCGCCTCGCGTCAATGTGGTTCTTGTTTTGTTCCACGTGAAACACTATCCTTGCGCCGTGACCACCTTCACCCAGCAGATCCGCGGACGCGGCGCCCGCACCAACGCGACGGGCCGATACGAAGCCCAGACGCGCGAGGCCTTCGACGACGGCTGGACGCCCGACGATGTCGAGCCGGTGCAACTCACCACCACGGTGAGCCCCGAGAAGGCCAAGGTGATCATCACCCGCAACGACAGCCCCGACGTGGGCTTCTCGGCCTCGATCAACCCCTATCGCGGCTGCGAGCACGGCTGCATCTACTGCTACGCGCGGCCGGCGCACGCCTACATGGGCCTCTCGCCGGGCCTCGACTTCGAATCCAAGCTGTTCTTCAAGCCGCAGGCCGCCGAACTGCTGGAGCGCGAACTCTCCAAGCCGCGCTATGTGCCCGAGGTGATCCACATCGGGGGTAACACCGATCCCTACCAGCCGCAGGAACGCAAGCTGCGGATCACCCGCCAGGTGATCGAGGTGCTGAGCCGGTTCAACCATCCGTTCTCGATCATCACCAAGTCGGGGCTGATCCTGCGCGATCTCGATCTGCTGGCGCCCATGGCCCAGAAGAACCTGGTGCGGGTGGCGATCTCGATCACCTCGCTCGACCGCAAACTAGCCCGCTCCATGGAGCCGCGCGCCGCCACGCCGGAGAAGCGCATCGATGCGGTGAAGCGGCTCTCGGAGGCCGGCGTGCCGGTGATCGTGATGTTCGCGCCGTCCATTCCGGGGCTGAACGACCACGAGATGGAAGCCGTGCTGGAGCGCTCGGCGCTGGCCGGCGCGCGGGGCGCGGGCTATGTCGCGTTGCGCCTGCCCATGGAGATCGCCGATCTCTTCAAGGAATGGCTGGCCACCGACCACCCCGACCGCGCCAGCCGCGTGATGTCGCTGGTCCGCCAGATGCGCGGGGGCAAGGAGTACGACAGCCAGTGGGGCAAGCGGATGAAGGGCGAAGGCCCCATCGCCGCCCTGATGTCGCGCCGCTTCTCCGTGGCCAAGACCCGCTACGGCCTGACCGGCCGCCTCGGCGACATGGACCTGACGCAGTTCCAGGTGCCCCCCAAGGCCGGGAGTCAGATCGACCTGTTCGGGTGAACTTACCTCCCCCATGAAATGACGGGAGGGGGACCGAACGCCGACCCCGGCGCCAGCCGGGGGAAGAGCGGTTGGTGGAGCGGGCAAGCCCCACGCACTGCCGCCAGCCTGCCCCCTCCACCACGCCCTCTGCGGGGCGCGGTCCCCCTCCCGCCGCTAAAGCGGGGAGGTAGGGCGCTAAGCTGCGGCCGCCAATTGATCCCGGGCTTCGGCGGCGATCTCGAACGATCGTACCCGCGCGGCATGGTCGTAGATCTGGGCCGTGACCATGATCTCGTCGGGCTGGTTCTTGGCGACGAAGGCCTCCAGCCCGGCGCGGACGGTCTGGGGACCGCCGACCACGGCCGTCTTCAGCGCACCCTGCATGGTCGTGTCCATGCCGACAGCGGCAAAGCGGGCCTCGATGTCGTCCACGGGCGGCGGCAGCGGGCTCGCACGCCCGGTGCGCAGGTTGAGGAACGCCTGCTGCAGCGACGTGAAAAGCCGCCTGGCCTCGGCGTCGGTCTCGGCCGCCACGACGTTCAGGCCCAGCATCACGTAGGGCTTGGCAAGGTGCTCCGACGGCTCGAACCGGTGGCGATAGAGCGCGATCGCCTCCTCCATCTGGGCCGGCGCGAAGTGCGAGGCAAAGGCGTAGGGCAACCCCAGCACCGCGGCGAGCTGCGCGCCGAACAGGCTGGAACCCAGGATCCACACCGGAACGTCGAGACCGGCGCCCGGCACGGCCCGCACCATCTGGCTCGGCTCGGCGGGCTTGAAGTAGGCCATCAGCTCGACGACGTCCTGCGGGAAGCGGTCGACGTCGCCGGCGAGCGTACGGCGCAGCGCCCGGGCAGTGATCTGGTCGGTGCCTGGCGCGCGGCCGACGCCCAGGTCGATGCGGCCGGGGAACAGCGAGGCCAGCGTCCCGAACTGTTCGGCGATGACCAGCGGGGCGTGGTTCGGCAGCATGACGCCGCCGGCGCCGACGCGAATCGTCGAGGTGCCGGCCGCGACGTGGGCGATCACCACGGCCGTGGCGGCGCTCGCCACGCCCGGCATGTTGTGGTGCTCGGCGAGCCAGAAGCGCCGGTAGCCCAGCCGCTCGGCTTGGCGGGCCAGGTCGAGGCTGTTGCGCATCGACTGGCCGGCGTCGGAGCCTTCGAGGATCGGCGAGAGGTCGAGGACGGAGAGAGGAACCATGGTCGCCATATAGGGACGTCTCAGCGGTTGAACACGCCCACCAATTCTATGTGCGGCGACCAGAGGAACTGATCGACCGGCAGGACGCGCTCCAGGGTGAAGCCCGCGTCGATCAGGACCCGCGCGTCGCGGGCGAAGGTCGCGGGCGCGCAGGAGACGCCGATCACCCGCGAGACGGCCGAGCGAGCGAGTTCGGCGGTCTGTTCGACGGCGCCGGCGCGGGGCGGGTCGAAGACGGCGACGTCGATCTTCTTCAGCTCCTGGGCCAGCATCGGCCGCCGCGTAAGATCGCGAGCCTCGACGGTCACCCCGTGCAGGCCAGGCGCGCCGGCCAGCGCCGAAATCAGCGCCTGCACGGCGGCGGCGTCCCCGTCGGCGGCATGCACCGGGGCGATCGCGGCAAGCGCAAAGGTGAAGGTCCCCACGCCGCAGAAGAGGTCGGCGATCCGCGCCGCGCCGGCCGCCGCCTCCGCCACAAAGGCGCTCATCGCGGTCTCGGCCTGCGGCGTCGCCTGCAGGAAGGCGCCCGGCGGCAGGGAGACCACAGCCGGACCCAGTTTCACCTGCGGCAAGCGCGCCAAATAGGCCGCCTCCCCGTCCAGGGTGACCCGCGCGAACCCGGCCGCCGCGGCCCGTTCGGCGAGCAGGACGCGGGCGTCGGCGGAAAGCCCGCCGGACTTCTTCTCGACGCCGGAGATGTCCACGTCGATGCCGGTGGCGGTGAGCGTCACGTGCAGGGTGGGCGCCGACTTCGGATGCTCGAACAACGGCGCGGCCAGCGCCTTCAGCGCCGGGATCGCGGCCTGCAGCCGGGGATCGGCGATCGGGCAGACGTTGATGTCCACCAGGTCCCAGGACTTGCGCGCCTTGTACCCCAGCCGCGCCTCCTGGCGGTTGCCGGGGCGGGCGTGCAGCGCCAGGCGCCGGCGGGTTCCGGGACCGGCGGCGAAGGGCGCGAGGATCTCAGTCTCGATATGCTGGCGCGCGAGCGTGCCGCGCAGCCGCTCGACCTTCCAGGCCAGATAGGGCGCGTGGTCCCAGTGCTGCAGAGCGCACCCGCCGCAGGCGCCGAAGTGCGGGCAAGGCGGAACGACCCGCTCGGAGCTCGCCGCCAGCACCTCCACCAGTTCCCGGCGATCGCCGGAACCCGCGACCAGCACCCGCTCCCCCGGCAGGGTGAAGGGCGCGAACACCGACCCGGCCGCCACGCCGTCGCCCTCCCCGCCAACGGACTCGATCAGGACCTCGACCGGCGGCCCGGCGTCGCGCTTCGGCCGCACATCGGGCCGGTGTCGTCGGTGGGCGGATCTCATGGGGCGGAACGGGTCCTGGTGGTCTTTGAAACAGCTGGATGAACGAAGATGAACGGGTCGCTCAACGTTCGTTCAGCTTCACTAGGCGACAGATGGGCTCAAGGCGGCCGGAAGGCGCGCCAAAAGAATTCGAGAGAGGGATATCCATGTCCAAGCCTTCCACCTTCGCCAGGGTCGCCTTGGCCGCTGCGGCCGGCGTCATGACGCTGAGCACGAGCGTCGCCGCCCAGGCCCAGCCTTATGGTTCGTCCAGCTACAGCGCCCCCTACTACGACGGCTGCCGCCGCGAGGCCAACAACCGCGGCATCGTCGGCGCTCTGCTGGGCGCCGGCATCGGCGCGACGGTGGGCTCGCAGATCGCCGCCCGCGGCCACCGCACCGACGGTTCGGTGCTCGGCGGCGCGCTCGGCGCCCTGGGCGGCGCGGCGGTCGGCAGCAACACGGCGGCCTGCACGCCCGGCTATTCCCAGCCCTATCGCACGGCCCCGCCCCCGCCGCCCATCGCCTACAACAACGGCTACGTTCCCGCGCCCGGCGTCCGTGAGTACGGCCGTGACGACTACGCCGAGCGCATCGAGCGCAACAGCTACGACCGTGACGGCGACTACGCCTACGGTCCCAACGGCGAAAGCCTGCGGGTGGTCGAGGAGCGCCGCGTCGGCGCCGACGGCTGCACGCTCGCCGAGAGCCCGATCCACATGCCCGACGGCCGCACCCAGATGCGCTACGTCCGGGTCTGCCAGGACGGCCAGGGCCGCTACCACGTCGTCGACTAGATGGGCGTCGCCACCACTGAGCCGTCCGCGTCACCGCGGGCGGCTTTTTCTTGCCCAAAGCAGGTATTCCAGATTGCCGTCGCCCCCGGCGATCGGGCTGTCGGTCGTGGCCTGCACGACCCAGCCGGCGCCCTCCAGGAAAGCGATCACGGCCGTCAGGGCGTCGGCGCGAGCGGTTTCGTCCTTGACCAGGCCGCCCTTGCCGACCCGCTCCGGACCCACCTCGAACTGCGGCTTCACCAGCGCGATCAGGTCAGCACCCTCGGCCGCCAGGCCCAGCGCCGCCGGCAGCGCCTTCGCCAGGCCGATGAAGCTGACGTCGCTGACGACGAGCTGCGGCGCGTCGGGGATCAGCGCCGGCGTCAGGCCCCGGGCGTCCGTCGCCTCCAGATTGGCGACGCGGGGATCGCCGGCCACCTTCGGGTGGAGCTGCCCGCGGCCGACATCGACGGCGTAGACGCGCGCCGCGCCCCTCGCCAGGCAGACCTGCGTGAAGCCGCCGGTCGACGCGCCGACATCCAGGACCACCCGATCCGCGACCGGCACAGGCCAGGTCTCCAGCGCATGCACCAGCTTCAGCGCCCCGCGCCCGACCCAGGGATGCGCGGCGGTCGCCACCAGCTCGGCGGCCTCGTCCAGGGCTTCCGACGCCTTCGCCACCACCCGGCCGTCCGCGCTCACCCCGCCCGCCTCGATGGCGGCGCGGGCCTTGGCGCGGCTCTCGAAGAGGCCGCGCTCGACGAGCAGCAGGTCGGCGCGCTTCCTGGCCACCCGCTCAGGCGCTGGCGGGCGCGTCCTCGAACAGCTTCTTCAGCTCGTTCTTGAGGATCTTGCCGTTCGGATTGCGCGGCAGGACCTCGTGCCAGAACTTGATCTGCACCGGCACCTTGAAGGCCGCCAGCCGCTCGGCGACGTGGGCGCGCAGCTCGTCCTCGGTGGCGTGTGCGCCGGGCTTCAGGGTGACGACGGCCCCGGGCTCCTCGCCCAGGGTCCGGTGCGGAATGCCGACCAGGGCGGCGTCCATCACCGCCGGGTGGTCGTAGAGGACGTTCTCGACCTCGATGCAGTAGATGTTCTCCCCGCCGCGGATCAGCATGTCCTTGGCGCGGTCGATGATGAAGCAGAAGCCTTCCTCGTCGACCTTGGCGAGGTCGCCGGTGCGCACCCAGCCGTCGACGAAGGTCTGGGCCGTGGCCTCGGGCTTGTTCCAGTAGCCCTTCACCACCTGCGGCCCGTTGGCCCAGAGCTCGCCGACCACGCCCGGCGGCAGGACCGTCACGCCGTCCGCCGGATCGCGGATCTGCAGCTCGGAGACCGGCACGGCGGCGCCGCAGCTGTCCGGGCGGTTGATGTAGTCCTCGGCCCCGTTGCTGGTGACGGTGGCGCAGGTCTCGGTCATGCCCCAGCCGTTGCCGGACATGGACTTGGGGAAGACCTCCTTCAGCTTGCGCACCAGCTCCGGCGCCGACGGCGCGCCGCCGTAGGCCACCGATTCCAGCGACGACAGGTCGTAGTTCACCCGCGCCGGATGCTCGATGAGCTGCCAGGCGATGGTCGGCACGCCGCCGGCCGACTGGATCTTCTCGCGCTCGATCAGCTCGAAGGCGCGGATCACCTCCCACTTGCGCATCATCACCAGCTTTGCGCCGGCGAAGAGGCTGGGATTGAGCACCGCGAAGCAGCCGGTGACGTGGAAGAACGGCACCGAGAGCAGCGAGGACCGCTGTGGGCCGTCCGGGTCCGGCGCAGGCGGCGCCTCGCCCCGGCGCAGGAACGACCGCGCCCCGGCCGCGCCGGCCGCCAGGATGTTGGAGTTCACGCCGCGCTGGGTGGCGAGCGCGCCCTTCGGCTTACCCGTCGTGCCGGAGGTGTAGAAGATCGTGGCGTCGTCGTCGGGCAGGATCTCGACGTCCGGCATGGGCAGGTCGGCCAGGTCCTTCCAGCTCTCCGGCCCGCCGATCACGTCCTCCAGCTTGGTCACCCACGGATGGGCGATCTCGTCGCGCTCACGGCAGACGTAGACGCGGATCAGGTCGGGGCAGTTGGCGAAGTGTTCCTTCATCCGCTCGAACCGCTCGGCGTCGAGGATCGCCACCTTGGTCCCGGAATCGGTGAGGCCGTATTCAAGCTCAGGTCCGGTCCACCAGGCGTTCAGCGGGGTCACCACCGCACCCAGCGAGGCGGCGGCATAGAAGGCCACCACCCACTCGGGGATGTTGCGCATGATCACCGCGACCCGGTCGCCCTTGACCACGCCCTGCGCCGCCAGTTCCGCCGCCAACGCCGCCACGGCGCGGTGGAAGGCTTCGAAGCTCACCCGCTCGTCTTCGTAGACCAGGAAGATGCGCTCGCCGTGGGCGCGGGACATCTGGACAACCGAGCGCAGCGACGGCGGCAGGTTCTTCCAGACCTTGGTCCGGACCCCGCGGATTTCGATTTCCTCGACCTCTGTGGGCATGCCGGGCGCGGTCAGGATCGCGTGCGCCTGCTGCATCGACATGGCGGGCCAGCCGGCCGGTAGTTGCGCCTCGGACATGGGGTCACTCATAATGCTCGCGCGGGGGTCTTCCGC
>JBOHKZ010000402.1:0-7197 GCA_050729355.1 Phenylobacterium sp.
GAGCTACCCCAAGGCCCAGGTGGCCGCGTCCGCCGCCCGTTCGGCCTCCTGGGTGCTGCTGATCGGCGGCGTGGCTTCGGCCATCCAGGCCCTGCTGGTGGTGATGATGGCGCGCAGCTCGATCGTCCGGCCGGTCGAACGGCTGGCGGCGTCCTGCGAGCCCGAAGCCTTCGGCCTCACTGAGCGCCCCGACGTCAGCGACGTGGAGCGTCGCGGCGACGAGATCGGCGTGCTGGCCACCTCCCTGAGATCCGAGCGCGATAAGGTCGAGGCCGTGCTGGCCTCCCTGGAGGATCGGGTCCTCGACCGCACCGCGCAGCTCGAGCGCGCCAACACCGAGAAATCGCGCTTCCTCGCCAACATGAGCCATGAGCTGCGGACCCCGCTGAACGGGGTCATCGCCATCTCGGAGACCCTGGCCAGTCAGCAGACGACGCCAAAGGGCCGGGAGCTCGCCGAACTGATCGTCTCGTCGGGCCGCCTCCTGGAGCGCGTGCTCACCGACATCCTGGACTTCTCGAAGATCGAGGCCGGCGAGATCAAGCTGGCCCGGGACGAGTTCACCATGGACCGGTTGGTCGGCGGCATCGCCGAGCTGCACCGCGCCTCGGCCGAATCCAAGGGCCTGGCGTTCCAGTGGACTGTTGCTCCGGACGCCGCCGGGCGGTTCGCCGGCGACACGGTGCGCCTGACCCAGGTCCTCTCCAACCTGCTCAGCAATGCGGTGAAGTTCACCGAGAGCGGTCAGGTGAGCCTCGATGTGACCACCCAGGGCCCGGCGATCTGCTTCGCCGTCACCGACACCGGCATCGGCTTCGACGACGAGGTGCGCGCCAGGCTCTTCAAACGCTTCGAACAGGCAGACGCCTCGATCCGCCGCCGGTTTGGCGGCACGGGCCTCGGCCTGGCGATCAGCCGCTCGCTGGTCGAGCTGATGGACGGGACGGTCGACGTCGAATCCCAGCCGGGCCGTGGCGCGGTCTTCACCGTCCTCGTTCCGCTCGAGCGGCTGGAGGGCGAGGCGGCCGTCGAGCGCGCGCCGCAACCGCAGCAGATCAACATCGCCGGCCGCCGCGTCCTGCTGGCCGAGGACCATCCGACGAACCAGAAGGTGGTGCAGCTGATCCTGGAGTCGGTGGGCGTCGAGCCGGTGATCGTCGAGAACGGCCAGCTGGCCATCGACCTCCTGAAGACCGAGCGTTTCGACATCGTCCTGATGGACATGCAGATGCCCGAGCTCGACGGCCTGTCGGCCACGGCGATGCTGCGCGCCTACGAGCTGGAGGCGGGCCTGCCGCGCACGCCGGTGATCATGCTGACCGCCAATGCGCTCGACGAGCACATCCGCGCCAGCCATGAGGCCGGCGCCGACCTGCACCTCTCCAAGCCGATCCACGCCATGGCCCTGATCGAGAGCATCGTGGAAGCCATCGCGGCCCAGGACGCCGAGCCGGACGAGACGGCCGAGGTCGCCTAGCGGCCCGACAGATAGATCGGGTTGCCGAGCAGCCAGAGCTTGCCGTCGGGGCCGCGCACGTCGATCCGCAGCCAGTGGGCCTGACCGTCGCTGGCCAACTCGAAGGTCGTGGTCTCGTCGTCGCTGAACGCCTTGCCCGCCAGTTTGGGTTTCGGGCCGTTCCCCGAGATCGAGAGCGAGGCGCCGGCGGCATGGGTGACGCGCACCGTGAAGCGGATCGGCGCGCCGGCCGGGGCCGCCAGCACATCGCCCATCTCCGCGGTCTTGCCGCCCGATGAGGCTGTCACTTCCAGCGTGCGGTCGCGGCTGCCTTGGGTGTCGATGAACACATGGCCGGCGCGGATCGCGGCGAGGATCGCGGGTTGCGACAGCTCGGCGGCGTGGACCACGGTGGTGGGGTAGCCCACCGAGGCTGGTTTGGCGGGATCGAGCGCGGCGTCGTGGTTGTCGGAGCCGCCGATGGCGGTGATCCGCAGGCCCTCATTGAGGCGAGCCTCCCAGAAGCCGACGCCGGACAGGGGGCCTTCCGCCTGGCCGCCGTTGATCGCCTCGATGGCCTGGACTCTATGGAAGTCGGTCGTCTTGTTGCTCCAGCCGCAGCCCATGCAGGCCTCGCCGGAGGGCAGGTTCGGGTGGTTGATCGAGAGCAGCCCGCCGGCCTTTTCGATCTGGTCCTGCAGAGTGGCCAGCGTCGGCGCGCGCGGCGATCCGATCTGGAAGTCCAGCGGTCCCGCCGAGCCGATGACGTTGGCGTGCCCCTGGAAGGTGGTGATCTCACGGCCCGGCATGACGAGCAGGTCGTCGAAGAAGGGCGTGAGTTCGCGCAGGGCTTCGTTCTGGGAGGTGGTGTTGTGATCGGTGATGGCGATGAAATCGAGCCCCCGCGCTTCGGCCGCCTCCAGCGTCCGGAACACAGGGCAAGGGACGCGCGCGCCCTTCTTCGAGGCGCATGACCCGTCGGAGTGGGCGGTGTGCATGTGCAGGTCGCCGCGGTACCAGCCGGGCCCGGTCTTCAGCGGCGCTTCTGAAAAGGTGGTGGGCGCAGGGCCGCGCTGGAAGAAGATGCGCGCCGTGTAGTGCGCCTCGCCATCCTTGCGCAGGTTGGGCACGCCCAGCACGAGCTTCCAGTCGCCGGGCGGCAAGGGGCCGGGCAGGTAGGACGGCGTCGCGTCGGAGTCCGAAACGGTGAAGCGGCCCTTGTTGCCGCCGCTCCAGCCGCGGAACCGCTGTGGGTCGCGCAGGCCGAGGTCGATCACCGACTTCTGTTCCTTGCCGGTGTAGGCGAACTCCACGGTCAGCCGGGTGACACCGGCCGGCACTCGGAAGGGGACCTCGCGATAGGTCTGATGGTCCGCGGCGGTCATCGCGCCGGTCAGCGTCAGGTCAGGCGCGGGCGCGCCCTGGGCGGGCAGCGCCAGGCAGGCGGCGGCCAGGACCGCCGCCGCCAGACTTGTCAGATATCGCGAGCTCATCACTAGAAGCGATACAACACGGCGGCCCGGAAAGCGCGGCCAAGCTCGGGACGCCCGATGTAGAACTCGGAGTTCGCGTCGGTGGCGATGAACTGGCCGGCCCGCGGGTTGCGTTCGGTGAGGCCGATCTCGTTGGTGAGGTTCTCGCCGTAGGCGTAGAGGCTCAGCTTGTCGGTCAGGTTGAACCGCACATGGGCGTTCAGCAGGAAGTAGTCGGGGATGACCTGGGTGTTCCCGTTGTCGCCGAAGCGCTTGCTGTAATACTCCCACTCGAGTTCGGCGCGCAGGCGGCCCTCCAGCAGGTTCACACCGGGGGTGAACCGCACGCTGACCTTCGGCGCCCGGACCTGCTGGTTGCCGGAGAAGTCGATCGGCCGCAGGCAGTTCGCGCCGGCGGTGCTCGTGTCGGTCGGCAGCGGACATGCGCCGCCCACCTTGGCCACGCTCTGGTTGAAGATGAAGTCCTGCAGCGTCGCATCCTGCACCGTGGCGTTCAGCGCGGCGTCGAACCATTCCGTCGGCGCCACGAAGGCCTCGAGCTCGAACCCATAGGCTTGCGTGGCGGCGAACTGGTTGAAGCTGATGTAGGAATTCGTCGGCTGATCATAGCGCGTCTCGCTGAAGCCCACGCTGTCGAAGCCGCTGTAGAACGCGGTGAGGAACACGTTGAACTTCGGCTTCACGATCTTCAGCCCGGCCTCCGCAAGATTGAACTTCTGCGTCCGCGGCGTGCTGTTGGTGGGGTTGGTGATGAAGTCGCCCAGCGAGGGCAGCCGGAAGGCGCGCGTGTAGCGGGCGTAGGCGCCGACGTCGGGCTCGAACTGGTAGTTCAGGGCGATCGTGCCGGACCAGCCGTCGAAGCTGCGATCGAGCGTGTCGAACACGCCCGTGCCGACGATCGCGCTGTCGTCGGCGAAGGTCGGCGACTGGCCCAGGTTGACCGTGGCGCTGCGCTCGTTACGCCCGCTCATCTCGATCCGTTCCCAGCGCGCGCCGAGGTCGAGGCGCAGCTTGTCGGTCAGGCTCCACTCGTCGGCGGCGTAGAGAGCGTAGCTCTTCGAGTCGCCCGAGGCGTTGTTGAACTGGGTCCCGTAGCGCGAGACGCCGTTCTCGGTGAAGTTGGCCACCACCTGCCCGGCCGCGTTCAGCCCGACGAGGTCCAGGCGCCGCGCCTGGTCCTGGATGTCGATCAGCACCGCCGCGCCCTGCTGGTAGAAGCTCTCATCGACCTTGGCGAAGTAGAAGCCGAAGGTCACGTCGTGCGACTGGCCGCCGACATCGAAGAGGCGCTGCACGCGCAGGTCGTTGATCCACTCCTTCAGCGAGATGTCCTGCTCGCGGGCGAAGGCGTCCATGACCAGGCCGTTGCCGTTCTGATTGGCCACGTCGAAGAGTTGGCCGCCGTTCGAATAGACGAGCCGGCCAGCGACCACGCCTTGCGCCGCGCCGCGCGGCACGTCCTGGGCGATCCGGGCCGCCGCGGTCAGCGGGGTGTTCGGAAACAGGCTCGCCCGGTTCAGCGTGGTGTCGTGGTAGCGCAGCCCGTCGCTCAACTGCCAGCCGCCGAGGTCGTACTTGGCGCGCAACGTGTACTGCGTGAGGTCGAGGTCCGCGCCGCGGGTCTGATCGAAGTCGTAGGGACCCTTGGCCGTGCGGAACGTCAGGTGGGCGGTGTCCGGGCCGGCCAGCGTCCCGAAGTTCGGGTCAAAGCCTTGCAGGCCGGCGGGATCGCCGTGCGAATCCGAGGTGAGCGGAATGCCCAGGAAGAAGATCGTCTTGTCCTCGGTATGCTTGACGTCGAAGTCGATCGAGCCATGTTCGAAGTCGCGGCCGACGGCGGCGCGAATCTGGCCGCCCTTGTCGGCATCCCAGCCGGGTTCGCGGACGCCGTCGTCCTTGCGGTAGTAGCCGCCGAGGCTGGTGCGGAAGCCCGCCACCGTGCCGCCCACCCAGGCGTCGCCCCGATAAAGCCCATAGTCGCCGACCTCGCCTCGCACCAGGCCCTGGAACTGATCCGTCGCCTGGCGGGTGATGAAGTTCACCATGCCGGCCGGGGCATAGGAGGCGAAGATCGATGAGGGACCGCCCCGCACGACGTCGACGCGATCGATGGACTCGTCCATCCGGAAGGAGAAGTCGGTGTTGAGGAAGCCGAGGCCGCCGTCGTGCTGGATGGGCAGGCCGTTTTCCTGCAGGCCGACCGCGGCGTAGCCTTCGATCGGGATGCCGCGGGCCCGGATGTTCGCGCCGCCGACACCGCCGGACGCCTCGACCCAGTAGCCCGGCACGTTCTTGAGCACTTCCGCCACGCTCGGGGAGGCCTGCAGCCGCAGCTTCTCGTCCGAGACCGTGGTGACGGCGTAGCTCGCTGCGACCTTCTTCTGCGCCTCTGTCCCGGCGCGGCCGGTGACGATCAGTTCGTCGACGACGGAACCGTCGGCGGCGTCAGCGGCGTAGGCGGACGAGGCGGCGGCGAGCGCGCAGGCGGCCGCGGCGGCGAACAGGATGGTCTTCATGGCTAGATCCCCCAGCACCTATCGAAGGCGAGGGGATTAGCGAGCCTCGGTATCGGATCGACGACGTTGCGATGTCGGCGCGATCACAGGCTGACGACAGATCGGCAATAGCCAAGGTGGGCGCCGGCGCGAACGCCGGCGCCCGTTGGAGCTTAAGGCGCTTCGTTGGAGAAGATCACCGTACCGGAGGCGGCGAACATGCCGCCGACCCCGTGGCTGACGCTGACCTTGGCGCCCTTCACCTGGGCCGGCGCGATACCGCGCATCTGCCGCACGCTCTCCTGCAGGGCGTACATGCCGTACATGCCGGAGTGCATGTAGGAGAGCCCGCCGCCGTTGGTGTTCAGCGGCAGCTTCCCCCCGATCGCCGTGTTGCGTTCGTTGATGAAGCCCGCGGCCTCGCCGGGCTTGCAGAAGCCGAGGTCTTCGAGCCCGTAGAGCGGCAGGTGGGCGAAGGCGTCGTAGATCATCAGGTGATCGACGTCGGCGTGGCTGATGCCCGCCTCGGCGAAAGCCTTCTTGCCCGACACGCGGAACGCCTTGGAGGAGTTGAAGTCCTCCATCTGGCTGACCATCGGGGTCTCGACGCTCTCGCCCGTGCCCAGGATGTAGACGGGCTTTTGCGGGAAGTCCTTGGCCCGCTCGGCGCTGGTCAGGATCAGGGCGCCGCCGCCATCGGTGACCAGGCAGCACATCAGCTTGGTGAACGGCCAGGCGATCATGTCGGAGTTCAGGACATCGGCGACGGTGATCGGGTCCTTGTAGCTGGCGCGCGGATTGAGCGCCGCCCACTCGCGCTGGATCACCGCAACGTTGGCCAGGTCTTCGACCGTGTAGCCGCGGGTCTTCAGATAACGGAGCACCGGGATCGTGAACATCGTCGGCGGGCCCATCGGGCCGTACGGCATCTCGAACTGACCAGGCAGGCTGGAAGCTGCCCCGCCGAACCGGCCGGCTCCGACGCGGCTGCGGCCGCTCTCGCCGTGGGTGATCAGGACGGTGTTGCAGAGCCCCTCGTTGATCGCCGCCGCGGCATGCCGGACGTGCAGCATGAAGGAGCAGCCGCCCACCGACGTGCCGTCGGCGTAGGTCGGCGTGATGCCCATGTAGTAGGCCAACTCCACCGGGCTGATCCCGGCCGTGGCGACGCCGTCGATGTCCGAGGGCTTCAGGCCGGCGTCGGCCATGGCGTTGAGCGCGGCGTCGGCGTGCAGGCCGAGCACCGACTGGTCCGGGATCTTGCCCATGCGGGTGGTTTCAGCGGCCCCGACGACCGCGATTGATTTCGGCTTCATGGGTCTTAGCCCTTCGCGGGTTCGAAGAACGGAAGGGAGATGTCGTCGGTCTGTTTGGCGAACGTCACCTTGAGCGGCATGTCGAGCTGCAGCGCCTCGGGCGTCTGCGGGCAGTTGACGATATTGCTCATCATCTGCGGACCCTCTTCGAGCTTCACCACCGCGATGGCGTAGGGCTCGGTCCCCATATCGGGGCGCGGGCGCTGATTGATCACATAGGACCACAGCACGCCCTTGCCGCTGGCGGCGTACTCCTCGACCTTGCGGCTGCCGCACTTGGGGCAGAAGGGCCTGGGCGGGAAATAGCTTCCGCCGTCGCAGTCGGTGCAGCGCTGAAGGCGAAGCTCGCCCTGCTTGCAGCCGTCCCAGAAATGCCGGGTCTCCGGCGTGGGCTCGGGCAACATCCTTGGTGGCATTCGAAATCCGTCCCTCTGAAA
>JBOHKZ010000403.1:0-4661 GCA_050729355.1 Phenylobacterium sp.
CGTCCCGATTTCCACCTCCGACACGCCGGCCGGCAAGTGATCATTCCAGGGCCCATGACCATGCGACGTATCCTTGCCCCGGCGCTGTGCGCCACCCTCGCCCTGACGGCGATCCCCACCAGCGCCCCTGCGCAGATGATGCGCAGCGAACAGGTCGCCAATCGGGTCATCTTCGTCCCCGTCGACAAGTCGATGTCGTACCGGCTGGATCAGCCGGCCGCCAAGATCGTCGTGGCCCAGCCGGAGACGGCTGAGATCGTGGCCACCACGGACCGCAGTTTCTATGTGCGCGGCGTCGCGGTGGGCTCGACCAACCTCCTGATCTACGGACCGGGCGGCAAGCTGCAGCAGGTGGTCGACGTCCGCGTCGGCTATGACGCCCGCTCGCTCGAGCAGGATCTCGGCGTGATCTTCCCCGGCGAGGGCATCCGCGTCCAGACGATGGGCGAGGGCGTTCTGCTGACCGGCAACGTCTCCAACGCCAGCATCGCCAAGCGCGCCATGGACCTGGCCGAGAAGTTCGCGCCGCAAGGGGCGACCTCCGCCATGACCGTGCGCGCGTCCCAGGAAGTCATCCTGGAGGTCCGCATTCTGGAAGCGGGGCGCTCGGCGCTGCAGGATCTGGGCTTCGGGCTCACCGTCACCGACGGCCATTCGGTCCTGTCCTCCGGCAGCGGCCTGATCGGCGGCTCCACTCCGCAAGGCGTCCTGTCGCTGCGCAGCACGATCGGCACCGTCAGCATCGACGCGAGCCTGCAGGCCCTCGAAGAAAAGGGCCTCGTGCGCACCCTCGCGCGACCGAACCTGGTCGCAGTGTCGGGCGAAACCGCCAGCTTCCTGGCCGGCGGCGAGTTCCCCTATCCGGTGCCGCAAGGCCTCAACCAGATCACCCTGCAGTTCCGCACCTACGGCGTGAAGCTCAACTTCCTGCCGACGGTCCAGGACAACGGCCTGATCCGCATGAAGGTCGCGCCCGAGGTCAGCCAACTCGACCAGGCCAACGCCATCCGGGTCAACGGCGTTTCCGTGCCGGGCCTGATCACCCGGCGAGCGGACACCACGGTCGAGCTGAAGAACGGCGACTCCCTGGCCATGGGCGGGCTGTTCCAGCGCAACTACGACAACACCATGCGGCAGTTCCCGGTGCTGGGCGACATCCCGATCCTGGGTACCCTCTTCCGCTCCGCGCGCTGGAAGCGGGCCGAGACCGAACTGGTGATCATCGTGACCCCCAGGCTCGCCACTCCGGCGGACTTCACCCGCGCAGCGCAGATCACCACTCTCGGCGGTCCCGAGCCGCTGGCCTCCGAGCTGATCCTCAACGGCCACGCGCTCGACAAGCCGCTGTCGCGTGACCGTGGAGTCAGCAAGTGATGCCCTGCTCCGCTCGGAAAGCCGTCTCCCTGAGTCCGTTCACTGACGAGGTCTGCTGATGGCGCTCAAGCTATACGCCCCGAAGGGCGCCGGCAGCTCGTCCGCGCTCAGCGGTCGCCGGGTGCTCGCTCTCGGCGCCAGCCTGGCTCCCCTGGGTCAGAGCGCGCTGGCCGGCGCGAACCTCGAGCTGGCCACCGTGGACCAGCTCGCCGGGATCACCGCCGAGGACGTCAGCCTCGTGCTGATCGACGCCGACTCCTGCACCGCCGCGGCCCTCTCCTCCGCCGTGCAATCCTTGACCGCCAGCCCCAGCCCACCGGCTGTCCTGCTGGTCGGTGAACGTCTGCCCACGACGGTGGTCCGCAATCTGCTGCGACTGTCGCGATCCGACGTCCTGGAAGCGCCGTACACCCCCGACCAGATCGCCAACGCCATCATGAGCCTGATGGAGGCAGAGGCGCGCGCGCCGACCGCCCAGGTTCAGGCTCCGGCGCCAGCCGGCCCGGTCACGTCCTCGCGCTGCTGGGCGGTGACCGGCGCGGTCGGCGGTTCAGGCGCGACCACGATCGCCATCGAGATCGCCACAGCGCTTTGCGCCCGCCAGGACAAGGAAAAGAGCGTCTGCCTGATCGACCTCAACCTCGCCGACGGCGTAGCGGCGGCCTATCTCGGGGCGACACCGGCCATGAAGCTGGCGGACTTCGGCGCAAGCGTCGACCGCATCGACGCGTCTGTGCTGCAGGCGTTCCTGACGCCGATCTCCAAGCAGATGGACTTGCTGGCCGCTCACCGCGACCCGGCCGCCTTCGACGCGATCTCCCGTGAGGCGGTGCTGAAGGTGCTCGACGTCGCCTGCGAGACCTACGACTGGGTGGTCCTCGACATGCCGCGTCACCGCCGGGCGTGGACGCTGGACGTCCTCTCGGGCAGCGACGAGGTCCTGGTGGTCTCCGAACTCACCGTCCCGGCGTTGATCGCGGCCCGCTCGCTCTCCGACGAGATCGAAGTCGGCGTCGCGTCGGGCCTGAAGCCGCGCATCGTGTTGAACCGCCTGGCCAGCCGCATGTTCGGCCCGGCGCCTTCGATGGCCGAAGCCGAGAAGGCGCTGCAGCGCAAGGCGGAAGCCGGCATCAGCTCCGACTGGGAAGCCGCCGCGGCCTCCGCAAACCTCGGCGGGCCCATTGCGACCCATCGGCCGAAGTCGAAGATCGTCAAGGACGTGCAAAGCCTCGTCGAACGCCTGGCTGTGCAGCCGGCGCGCCGCGAGACCACGACCACTCAAGGGACAAGGGCAGCGTAATGGCGCGTTTCAGTCTGGCGAAGCCCGCGGCCGCCGCGCCCGCCGCCAAGGCGCCGGAGCCGGTGGCTGCGCCGCAGCCGGCCCCCAAGCAATCGTCGCAGCACACCAAACCCGGCAAGTCGAGCCAGCTCGACATGCACTCGCGGCTGCACTCGCGTCTGATCGACGAGCTGGACCTCGCCAAGCTCGACAAGCTTCCCGAGCACGAACTGCGCGCCGAGGTGATGAAGCTCGTCGTCGACTTCGCGCGCGGCGAGCGGATGGCGTTGAACTCCGCCGAGCTGCAGGAACTGGGCGCCTCGATCTTCGACGAGATGGTCGGCCTTGGCCCCATCGAGCCGCTGCTCAAGGACGAGAGCATCAACGACATCCTGATCAACGGCCCCTTCCAGGTCTACGTTGAGCGGCGCGGCGAGCTTGAGCTGACCCAGGTCCGGTTCCGCGACAACAACCACCTGCTGCGCATCGTCAATCGCATCGTCGCCGGCGTCGGTCGCCGGGTCGACGAAAGCCAGCCGATGGTCGACGCCCGCCTCGCCGACGGCAGCCGGGTGAACGCGGCCATCAACCCGATCGCGATCGACGGCGCCGCCGTCTCGATCCGGAAGTTCTCCAAGAAGCCGCTGACGCTCGAGAAGCTGGTCGAGTTCAAGGCCATGCCCACTGAGCTCGCCGACTTCCTGCACGGCGCGGTCAAGGCCCGCGTGTCCACCGTGATCTCCGGCGGTACGGGTTCGGGCAAGACCACCCTGCTCAACGCGCTCTCCGCGGCCATCAGCCATGGCGAGCGCCTGATCACCATCGAAGACGCCGCCGAACTGCAGCTGCAGCAACCGCACGTCGTGCGCCTGGAGACGCGCCCGCCCAATATCGAGGGCAAGGGCGAGATCCGTCAGCGCGAGCTGGTCAAGAACGCCCTGCGGATGCGTCCCGACCGCGTGATCCTGGGCGAAGTCCGTTCGGAAGAAGCCTTCGACATGCTCCAGGCCATGAACACCGGCCACGAAGGCTCGATGGCCACCATCCACTCGAACAATCCGCGCGAGGCGATCAGCCGCCTCGAGCAGATGGTCGCCATGGGCGGGATGAACATCAGCTACGACGCCATGCGCGCGCAGATCGCCTCGGCCATCGGCCTGGTGATCCAGGTGATGCGCCTGGCCGACGGCAAGCGGAAGATCACCCACATCACCGAGATCACCGGCATGGAAGGCTCGGTGGTGCAGATGCAGGACATCTTCACCTTCAACCGCACGCACACCGACGCCGACGGCACCGTACATGGCGAGTTCCGGGCCACGGGGCTGCGTCCGCGCTGCCTCGACGAGATGCAGCGCCGGGGCATCAACTACGATCCCGCCAATTTCGACCCCTCAAAAGTGTTGATGACGGCATGAGTTTCGACCCGAACATCGTCTTCCTGATCCTGATCTTCGCCGCGGTGTTCACCGCCGGGCAGGCGGCGTTCGGCCTGTTCAGCGTCGCCACCACGAAGCGCAAGGTGAACCAGCGGCTGAAGGTGGCCGAGAGGGTCGACGGCGTCTCGGCGATGGTCACCGAGCTGCGCAAGCAGCGCGGTCTGAACGCCGACGGCCGCCGCAGCGGCGCCATTCTCTGGCTTTCAAACCTCATCGTGACCTCTGGCGTGCCTTACGACCGGAATCGCTGGATCGCCTATACGGTCGCGGCCGCCTGCGTCGGCGGCGTCGCCTTGGCCTTCCTCACGAAGACCCCGATGCTCTTCCTCGTCGGCGCCCCGGTCGTGGGTCTCGGCGGTCCTTTTGCCTACCTCAAGATCATGGCCGGCAAGCGCAATAACGCCATCGGCGTGCAGCTGCCGCAGGCCCTGGAAATCATTGTCCGAAGCCTCGAGGCCGGACACCCGGTGCCGACCGCGATCTCCCTGGTCGGACGAGAGATGGCCGATCCGATCGGCTCCGAATTCGGCATGGCCGCCGACGAGATCGCCTATGGCGCGACGTTGGAA
>JBOHKZ010000404.1:0-11323 GCA_050729355.1 Phenylobacterium sp.
GGCCAGCAGCCAGCCCACGAGGACGCTGCCGGCGAAGACCAGGACGAAGGTCGGAATGGCTTCGCCGACGCTGAAGCCGCCGGCCGCGACGGCGCCGACCGCGAGCCGGTAGGTGAGCAGCGACGCCGCGTCGTTCATCAGGCTTTCGCCCTCCAGAACCATGCGCATGCGGTGCGGCGGAGCGACCTGGCGCAGCACCGCCAGGGCTGCGACGGCGTCGGGCGGCGCGACCAAGGCGCCCAGCGCGATGGCCGCCGCCCACGGCATTTCGGGCAAGAGATAGCGGGCGGTGACCGCCACGGCCGCCGTCGTCAGGACGACGGCGACGAGCGCCAGGGACGAGACCGCCAGCCAGTTGCGCCGAAGATCGCGTGGAGACGCGTCGTAGGCGGCGTCCAGCAGCACCGGCGCCACGAAGAGCGCCAGGATCAGCTCCGGCGGCAGATCGAGCCGAGGCGCGCCGGGCACGAAGGCCAGCAGCGAGCCGCCCACGGCCAGCAGCGTCGGGTAGGGGATGCCGAGCCGCCGGGCGATGATCGAGAGCATCGTCGCGCCGAGCAGGAGCACCAGCAGGGTCTCGAAGACATGCATGGGCGGCTCCCCGATGTGGCCCGACCTTAGCCGATCCGGTTCAGTTGCGCGCCTGGACGGTCGCGGCCACATCGACCGAGAACTGGCCGGTCATGCCCTCGATGGCGGTGTTGGTCATGATGACCACGCTGAGCCGGCGGGCCGGGTCGACGAACCAGCTATGGCCGTAGACGCCGCCCCACAGCCAGACGCCCGGCGAATGTACCGACGCCGCGAGGGCAGGGTCCAGCAGCACCGCGCCGCCGAAGCCGAAGCCCCAGCCGGGGCCGTTGGTGACGATGGCCAGGTCGCCGGTCTGGTTGGACATCATGGCGCGGGCCATGTCCGGGCTGACGATGCCGCCGCCGCCGGTGCGGATGGCTTCCAGGAAGGACAGGAACTCGACCGGCGCCCCGACCATGCCGGCGCCGCCGGACGGGAAGGAGCTCAGGTCGAAGGCGCGGCTGGGCGAATAGCGGATGCCCGAGAGGTCGAAGAAGGGGACGGTCTGCGGGTCGCTCATCTTCGCAGGCGGGCTCCCGTCGACGTAGGGGACCGCCAGGCGGGCGGCGTCGGTGACGCTGAAGCCTGTGTCCATCATGCGCAGCGGCTTGCCGACCCGCTCGGCGACGATGTCCGGCAGGGACTTGCCGGCGGCGCGTTCCATGACTGCGCCCAGGACGTCCATCGAGACGGAATAGAGCCACGCGGCCCCCGGCGGGTAGAACAGGCCCGCCTCGACGACGCGGCGGAATTCCTCGTCGAACGAGAGGCCGGGCCGGTCCATGCCGTCGGAGACGCCGAGCTTCAGGTAGGGGCCGTCGTCGGGCTGCATGAAGCCGTAGGAGAGGCCGGCGGTGTGGGTCAGGAGCTGGCGGATGGTGATGGGCGTCGCCTCGCTCGCCAGCGTCGGCTTGAAGTCCGGCAGCCAGCGGGTGACCGGATCGTCGAACCCCATCACGCCCGCCTCGATCAGCGACAGGACGGCGGCGGTGACGATGGGTTTGGTCAGCGACGACATGCGGAAGAGCGTGTCGCTGGTCATCGGCCGGCCGGCCTCGCGGTCGGCAAGCCCCGCGGCGCGGCAATAGGCGTTCTGCCCGTCCTGCGCGACCAGGACGACGGCGCCGACGATCCGCTGGTCGGCGATCGCCCGGTCTATCACCGTGTCGAGCCGGGTCTCGAGATCGGCGGGCAGGGGATGGGTCATGGTTCGCTCCGGCGCTGTCGCGGCGCGAAACCTTCCACGCAGATGCGGCCCGTTGCAAATAGTTCGATATCGAACTTGACCGTTCAATATCGAACAGTTAGGCTCATGTCTTCGAATGAGAGGAGGGCGTCATGCCGCCCGAGCCGGAAGACCACCCAGACGTCCAGGTCTTCGATGAGATCCGCTACATTGAACATCTGGTGCGCACGGCCATCGCCCGCAAGTTGCCGGTGGGCCTGAATTATCCGCAGTTCGAGGTGCTGAACCTGTTGGCGAGGCGCGGCGACGGGATCGCGCCGGGCGACATTGCGCGCTCGCTGCAGATGACCAAGAGCGGGCTGACCAACACCCTGCAGCGGCTTTGCGCGCGCAAGCTGGCGCATGTGGAGATCTGCGCCAACGACGGGCGGCGCAAGCGAGTGTGGCTGACGCAGGAGGGCCGGCAGGCTTACGGCCAGGCGATGGCCGCGATCCGCCCGAAGATGGAGCGGCTGCGCGATGGTTTCACCTCGAAGGAATTCCGCGAAGCGCTGCCGTTCCTGCGGGCGCTGCGGACCTGGCTAGGCGAGACGGACGAGGTCCTGGCGCGGACTTGACACTGGCGGCCTGGCCGCCGTTACTGACTGCAGATGAACCCCCCGTCGGCCCCCGCCGGCGGGGGTCTTCTTATCCGGCGTCAGGGTCCTCTTTCGGGGCCCGCCGGGAAGGAGCATCGACATGACCAGCATAGACGAAGGCCTGTTCATCCCGGTTGGCGGGCTGGAGCAGTGGGTGACTATCCGCGGATCGGACGTGCGCAATCCCGCGGTCCTGGTGCTCAGCGGGGCCGGCGCGGCGTTCAGCGGCGCGGCGCCGCTGTTCGAGCCGTGGCAGGCGCGCTTCACCGTGGTGCAATGGGACCAGCCAGGCGCGGGCGCGACGGCGGCCCGGGCGGGCGTCGACCTTGAGCCGCTGAGCTATGCGCGGGTGGCGCGCGATGGCCTGGCTGTGGTGGAGGCGGCGCTGGCGCGACTGGGGCAGGCGAAGCTGGCGCTCTTCGGGATTTCCGGCGGCACGGTGGTGGGCCTGCACATGCTCAAGGCGCGGCCGGACCTCTTCAGCGTCTATGTGGCGACCGGCCAGATCACCAATTGGGCGCGTCAGGAGGCGCTGAGCTACGGCATGATCCTGCGCCGCGCGCGGGCGGCCGGGGATGCGGCCCCCGTCGCCGAGATCGAGGGGATCGGCCCGCCGCCCTGGTCCGACGTGGCCTGCGACGCGATCAAGGGGAGGTACGCCAACGCCCTGACCGTGGCCGAGCAGGCGGCGCTCGATCCTGTGACGCTGGCCGGCCTGCGCTCGCCACCGACCGATGCGCCCTACGTGGCGAAGGGGCTGCCGCGGCGCGATCCCTACGCCGACGGCCTGGCGGCGTTCACGGCGTTGAAGCCGGAGCTGGCGGCCTTCGACGCCGAGGCGTTAGGGCTGGCGTTCGCGGTTCCGATGGTCTTCCTCCAGGGGGCTCAGGACGCCCATACCCCGGCCGTCGAGGTGGAAGCCTATGCGGCCAAGCTCCGCGCGCCGTCGGTGCGCTACGAGCGCGTCGACGAAGGCGGACACATGGCGCTCTTCCTGCGCGAGCGGATGGCCGGGCTGCTGGAGACGCATGTGCGCCCGTTGGCTGTGGAGGCCGGGGCCTAGGCTCCGAGCACCCAGCCGGTGGTGAGCGAGGACAGCTGCACACCGACCAGGATCATCTGGTTGCCGCCGCCCATGTCGAGGACGGTGTCGGCGCCCACCTGGCTGACGGTGTAGGTCGTGCCCGGATCGAGGACCACCCGATCGCCCAGGGCCAGGTTGAAGTCCAGCACCCGGTCTATGCCGGCGTCCTGCGAGCCGTGGAACTGGTCCGCGCCCGCGCCGCCGGTGACCGTATCGGACCCCCGGTCGCCGGACACGAAGTCGTCGCCGGCGCCGCCGAACACCTGGTCGTCGCCCTGTCCGCCGCGCACCTGGTCGGCGCCTTCGCCGCCGGCGCAGGTGTCGTCGCCGAGATTACCCCAGACCACGTCGTTGCCGCCGTCTCCGAACAGCAGGTCGTTGTCCTTGCCGCCGACCGAGAAATCATTGCCTGCGCCGGTCGAGACGGTGTCGGAGCCCATGTTGCCGTTGGCGTCGTCGAAGCCCGCGCCGCCTATGATGTAGTCGTCGCCCTCCTCGCCGCGCAGATAGGTCGTTCCCGCGGCGCCCGCCGCGCCGCCGGGCGCCGCCCCGGCGTAGATCACGTCATTGCCGACGCCGCCCCACAGGGCGTCCGATCCGCCGGCCCCATAGAGCAGATCGTTACCCGCATAGCCGTGCAGCACGTCGGCGCCGAACGCTCCGCCCAGGCGGTCCGCGCCTCCAAGGATGGTGCTGAAGAAGGTCGACGTGGCGTCGGTCACCGCCCACACCGCCAGGGTGACGAGCTGAACCTGCGGCGTCGCCAGGGCGATGGAAAACGGTCCGCCATGCGCCGCGCCGTAGGCGTAGTTGATAGAGGTGGCGACGCCGCCAGTCAGGTTGCCCGCCGCGTCGGTGGCGAAGCCGAACCCGTTCAGGCGCATGCTGACGTCGCCGATGCTCGCCGTGACGAAGCTGCTCGAGCCATCGGTGATCACCGCGTCCAGCAGGTAGGTCAGGTGCGCGTGGTCCATGTCTCCGGTGATGGTCCCGTTCGCGCCGCCGAAGCCGGCCGCTGGCGCATCCGGCAGCACCGGCTCGGGGAGCGAGGTGGTCGATCCGCCGGACGAGCCGCCACCCCCGGATGAGCCGCCGCCGGATGGCGGGCTCGGTGGGCTGGGCGCCGGTGGTGGCGGCGGTGGAGGCGCGGGCGGCGGAAGCGGGGTCTCCAGGGGGCCAGGCAGGCCGACATTGCTGGCCGACACCGCCGTGAGATCGGTCCCGACCAGGCGCACGGCGTCGTCGAAGTGCAGGCGCTGGCTGAGCGCCTGGCCAAACACGTAGACGTCGCTTCCCACCTGGACGGAGACGAAGTTGTAGCCGGCCGCCTCCTGGAGTTCGGCGGCCTGCACGGCGCCTGCGAAGTCGTTGGCCGTCGTCTCGGTGTAGGCGCCGGTGGCTGTTCCGAACCTCAGGGCGTCGCTGGCGCTCCAGTCGGTCACCGTGACGACAGAGCCCAAGGCGCCCGCCGAATGCGATCCGGGCGAGACGTAGACGAGGTCGGCGCCCGACCCGAGCGTGGCGACGTCCTTGGCCCCCAGTTCAACGCGATCGTCGCCCGCGCCGCCCGCAAGGGTCGCGCCGGTCCCGGTCGTCCCGGTCAGGGTGTCGTTGAAGGCCGAACCGATGACGCCTTCGACGTTGACCAGGCTGTCGCCGCCGGCGCCCGAACCGGTCTTCAGACTGACAGCGACGCCGGAGGCATAGGCGCCGTAGTCGATGGTGTCGGAGCCGAGGCCGCCGTCGAAGGTGTCGCCGGCGACACCGCTGACGAAGCGGTCATCGCCATTGCCGCCGAGGACCGAGACGGAGCTGGACTGCGAGATGATGACGTCATTGCCCGCGCCGGCGTTGACCGTGATCTGGGTGTTCTGGGTCTGGATCCTGAGGGTGTCGGCGAAGTCGGTGCCGCGCAGATAGATCAGGCTCTCGACGTTCTGGATCGTCCCGCCGCCCAGGCTCGACGGCGCGCCGGAGACGATGCCGGCGGTGTTGAAATCGATGCCCTGGCCGAAACCTCCGAGCGACAGGCGAAGGCTGTCGATCCCCGATCCGCCGTCGACGTCATCGCCATAGCCGGCGGCCAGAGCATCGTCTCCGCCGCCGCCCGCAAGCCGGTCGTGCTCCAGGCCGACGTCCTCGGCCGCCGCGGATCCGCCCGCGACAAAGTCGGCCGAGAACACAGAGTCCGAATTGCCGCCGCCGGTGATCGTATCGGCGCCTGAACCGCCGGCCATCGGGTTGCCGCTATCGGCGCCGGCGATGCTGTCGTCACCCGCGTCGCCGTAGACCATCCCGCTGTAGTAGGTCCACTGCATGACGATGAGGTCGTTGCCCGCGCCGCCATGCACGACGCCGTGCGCGTAGATCTTGTCGTCGCCCGCGCCGCCGTCGGCCTGCCCGAAGCCGTTCGTGCTCGTGTAGAGCGTGTCGTTCCCGGCGCCGCCGTCCACCAAGGACAGATACTGGCTCGGTCGCCCGTCGACGACGTCGTCGCCGCCGTCACCGAACAGCGATCCCGTGTAGTATCCTGCCGTCAGGGTGTCGTTTCCGTCCATCCCGGAGACGGCGGTGAAATCGGAGTATCCGACGCCGGTGGACCGGACGTTGATGTTGTCGGCGAACTGGCTGCCCTGGACGTAGCTGATGTTCTCTATGCCCGTGATGACCCCGCCGCCGATCGTCTGGGTCACGAGGCCGAAGTCGGCTGTCACGCCAGCTGGGGCGCCCTGGAAACTGATGTACAGGTAGTCGCCGGCATAGCCATTGGCTCCGCCGTCGACGTTGTCTCCGTATCCTGCGAAGAACCGGTCCACGCCGTCCCCGCCGACCAGGGTGTCGACCTCGGTTCCCGTATCGGCTTGCGGCAGGACATACGGGTTGCCGGGGTAGGGAAGGTTGAACGGCGGCGACTGATTGGCGCTGTAGATCGTGTCGTCGCCGGCGCCGCCGTCGAGCGTATCCGCACCCGCGCCGCCTGCCAGGAGATCGGAGCCGTCGGCCCCGCTGAGGCTGTCGTTTCCGCCGCCGCCCGAGGCGTTGTCGTTGTCGATTCCGCCCGTGAATATGTCGTTGCCGGGCGAACCCGAAAAGCTACTCATGACGCCTACGCCCCCCGGCAACGGGCCTCTCCGAGGCCTGCGCGCGGCAATTTAGTAAAGCAAAGCTTAAGCGTCCACTCTGGGTAGCATCGGTCGCCGATCGGGTTCGCTGAGGGCGAGGCGCTCGCCCTCAATGCGATGGAAGGCTCCGGCCCTACTTCTGATCCGCGTAGAGCTTGACCAGTTGGTAGAGGAAGTCGCGGCCGTCGTAGAGGCCCTTGACCGGCATGCGCTCGTTCAGGCCGTGGACGCCGCCGCCATCGCGGTCGGCGAAGAAGCCGGAGACGCCGTAGGTCGGGATGCCGGCCGGGGTCAGGAACTGGCCGTCGGTGGCGCCGGGCTGCAGCAGCGGGATCACCGGCACGCCGGGCCACATCTGCGCCGAGAGCTTCTCGATCGGCCCCATGATCTGCGGGGTCAGGGGCGGGGAGGTGGCGGCGGGAC
Organism: Phenylobacterium sp.; assembly: GCA_050729355.1. GTDB lineage: Bacteria > Pseudomonadota > Alphaproteobacteria > Caulobacterales > Caulobacteraceae > Phenylobacterium. The sequence goes on from JBOHKZ010000404.1 coordinate 7,027, forward strand.
CGCGCACTTCCGGCACGGTGATCTTCACCGCCGGGTCGTCGATGACCTTGGCGAGCGTCGCCTGGACCTCTTCGCGCGGCACGCCCGGGAAGATGCGGCAGTTGATGTTGGCGCGTGCGCGCTGGGGCAGGGCGTTGGTCGCGTGGCCGGCCTCGAGGAGGGTGGCGACGCAGGCGGTGCGCAGCATGGCGTGGAAGCTCGGGTCGGCCGAGAGGATGGCGTTGGCCTTCTCGTCGGCCGGGTTGGCGACGAGGTCCTTCATCGCCTGGCCCATCTGGCCGCCGACGATCGGCGACATGCGGGTGAAGAAGGCGCGGTTGGCGTCGTTGAACTGGACCGGGAACTCGTAGCGGCTGATTTTGTCGACCGCGCGGACCAGGTGGTAGATGGCGTTGTCGGGCACCGGGCGCGAGGAGTGGCCGCCGGGGTTGGTGACCTCCAGGCGGAAGTTCTGCGAGACCTTCTCCGAGGCCAGGACCGTGTGCACGAAGGGCTTGCCGTTGGCGTCGAGCTGGCCGCCGGCGCCTTCGTTGAGCGCGAAGGCCGCGTCGATCAGGTCGCGCTTGTTCTTGGCCAGGTACTCGGCGCCGTTGAACGCGCCGCTGGTTTCCTCGCCGCAGGTGAGCGCCAGCTTGAGGGTGCGCTTGGGCTGGTAGCCTTCCTTCTTGTAGCGGATGAGGGTGTCGACCCAGACGGCGGCCTGGGCTTTGTCGTCGGCCGAGCCGCGGGCGTAGAAGTAGCCGCCTTCTTCGACGAGGGTGAAGGGATCGCGGGTCCAGTCTTCACGCTTGGCCTCGACCACGTCGATGTGGGCCAGCAACAGGATGGCCTTCGCCTTTGGATCCTTGCCCGGGTAGATCGCGACGAGGCCGCCTTCCTTCGGATGGTCGGGGGCGGTGAAGAGGGTGAGCTGGTCGTCGGTGAAGCCGGCGGCCTTGAGGCGCGCGCCCATCCGCTCGGCGGCCAGCGTGCAGCTGCCGGCCGACAGCGTGGTGTTGGTCTCGACCAGCTCCTTGTAGAGCCCCCGGAAGGCTTCCTGGTCGGGCCGGAGCGGCGCCTGTGCAGAGGCGGCGGTGGTGGTGGCGAGCAACGCCGCGGCGCCCGCGAGCGCGCTGGTAAGCTTGAACATGTGGCAGTCCCCAATGACCCTGCGGCGGACTATTTCAGGCGGCGAAGGGACCGGCAAGTTGGATGCGGCTACGCCGCCCCCTCTCCCTACCCTCTCCCTCTCCCTGCGCGGGGGAGAGGAGTGTGATGTCGACGCCGTGCGCCTCCTCTCCCCCGGCGACGCCGAGAGGGAGAGGGTAGGGAGAGGGCGGCGTAGCCGGCGGGCTACTTCTGGTCGGCGTAGATCTTGACGAGGCGGTAGCTGAACTCCCGGCCCTCCATCAGCGACTGCACGCCGATCCGCTCGTTGAGGCCGTGAATGTGGCCGAGGTCAGGATCGTAGAAGATGCCCGAGACGCCGTAGGTCGGGATGCCGACGGCGATCAGCGGCTTGGCGTCGGTGCCGCCGGCCTGGAGGATCGGCACGACGGGCACGCCTGGCCACATCTGGGCCGAGACCTTCTCGATCGGCCCCATCACCTGGGGCGTCAGCGGGGGCGGGCCGGGCTCGACGCGGCTGCGGCCGTCCGACGGCCAGGTGATGGACACCGCCGGATCGGCAGCCAGCCGCACCAGCGTCTGGCGAACCTCTTCCGTCTGCACGCCCGGGAAGATGCGGCAGTTGATGATCGCGGTGGCGCGTTGGGGCAGGGCGTTGTTGGCGTGGCCGGCGTCGAGCCGCGTCGCCACGCAGGTCGTGCCCAGGATGGCGTGGAGGTTGGGGTCCTTCGAAAGGGTGGCGTAGGCCGCCTTGTCCTGTGGATTGGCGACGATGGCGGTCATGGCCGCGCCGGTCTCGCCGCCCACGACCTTGGACATCTTCGTGAAGTACCCGCGGGTGGCGTCGTTGAGCTGGACGGGGAACTCGTACTGCGAGATGCGGTCGACGGCGCGGATCAGGTGGTAGATGGCGTTGTCCGGCACCGGGCGCGAGGAGTGCCCGCCGGGATTGGTGACCTCAAGCTTGAAGCCGACCGAGGACTTCTCGCCGGCCTGGATGTTGTGGGCCACTCGCTTGCCGGCCGCGTCGAAGTCGCCGCCCGCGCCCTCGTTCAAGGCGAACGCGGCGTCGATCAGCTCGCGCTGGGTCTGCGCCAGCCAGTTGGCGCCGTTGACCTGGGCGCCGCCCTCCTCGCCGCAGGTCAGCGCCATCTTGAGGGTGCGGCTCGGCTTGAAGCCCTCCTGGCGCAGGCGGATCAGGAGGTCGGTCCAGATCGCCGCCTGGGCTTTGTCGTCCGAGGCCCCGCGGCCGTAGAAGTAGCCGCCCTCCTCGACGAGGACGAACGGATCGCGGGTCCAGTCTTCCCGCTTGGCTTCCACGACGTCGATGTGAGCCAGGAGCAGCAGCGCCTTGGCCTTGGGATCCTTGCCGGGATAGACCGCGACGAGGTTGCCGTCCTTCGGATGGTCGGGCGGGATCAGCAGGTGCAGGTCGGTTTCGGGGAAGCCCGCCGCCTTCAACCGCGCGCCCATGCGCTCGGCGGCCAGCGTGCAGCTGCCCGCCGAGGCGGTGGTGTTGGTCTCGACCAGCTCCTTGTAGAGCTGCCGGAAGGCGGCCTCGTCGGGGCGGGCGGCCTGAGCCTGGGCGGCGCTCGCGCCAAGCAGCGCCGATGCGGCCAGAGCCGCTGCGAATATCGTCTTCATCGTGCCCACCCCGTTCAGTCCTTCTGGTCTGCGTAGATCTTGATCAGCCGGTAGCTGAACTCGCGGGCATCCATGAGCGATTTCACGCGGATGCGCTCGTTCAGGCCGTGCGCGCCGCCGCCGTCGCGATCCTCGAAGATGCCGGAGACGCCGTAGGTCGGGATGCCCACCTCGGTCATCCGCCGCGCGTCGGTGGCGCCGGGAACCATGAACGGGACCACCGGGACGCCGGGCCACATCTGCTCGGAGACCTTCTCGATCGGGCTAAGAATCTTGGCGGGCAGCGGCATGGGCGCGGCCACGGACCCGGAGCCCGGCGGCTGGGTGACGGTGACCTTGGGGTCGTCGATCGCCGCGACCAGCAGCTGGCGCACTTCCTCGGCGGTTTGTCCGGGGATGATCCGGCAGCTGAGCGTCGCCTTGGCCCGCTGGGGCAGGGCGTTCACCGCGTGGCCGGCCTCGAGCAGGGTGGCGACGCAGGTGGTGCGCAGCATGGCGTGGTAGTCCGGGTCGCGGCTGAGCAGGGCGTCGGCGGCCTTGTCCTGCGGGTTGGCGACGATGGCGGTCATGGCTGCGCCGGTCTCGCCGCCCACGATCTTCGACATGCGGGTGAAGTAGCCGCGGTTGGCGTCGATCATTCGCACGGGGAATTCGTAGTGGCTGATCCGGTCCAGCGCGCGGGCCAGGTTGTAGATGGCGTTGTCCGGCACGGGGCGCGAGGAGTGGCCGCCGGGGTTGGTGGTCTCGACGAAGAACTGGCGGTGCGCCTTCTCGGCGGCCAGCACGTTGTGCACGACCGGCTTGCCCTGCGCGTCCAGTTCGCCGCCGGCGCCCTCGTTCAGGCCGAACTCGGCGTCGATGAGGTCGCGGCGGTTGTCGGCCAGCCACTGGGCGCCGTTCAGCCGCACCGCGCCGACCGAGCCGCCCTCCTCGCCGCAGGTCAGGGCCACCTTGAGGGCGCGGCGCGGCTTGTAGCCCTCCTTGCGGTAGCGGATCAGGGTGTCGACCCAGATCGCCGCCTGGGCTTTGTCGTCGGACGTTCCGCGGCCGTAGAAGTAGCCGTTCTCCTCGATCAGCTTGAAGGGGTCTCGGGTCCAGTCCTCGCGCTTGGCCTCGACGACGTCGAGGTGGGCGAGCAGCAGGATCGCCTTGGCCTTGGGATCCTTGCCCGGCAGCACGGCGACCAGCCCGCCGTCGAGGGGCAGGCCCGGCTTGGTGAAGATGGTGAGCTCCCTGTCGGTGAAGCCGGCGGCCTTCATCCGGGCCGCCATCCGCTCGGCGGCGAGCGTGCAGCTGCCGGCCGAGAGCGTGGTGTTGGTCTCGACCAGCTCCTTGTAGAGCTCGCGGAAAGCGGTCTGATCGGGGCTGACGGCCTGGGCATGGGCGGTGGTCGCGGCGAAAGCGATTGCGGCGACGGCGCCGATGAGCTTGGACATGACTGACCCCCGATAAGCTGGCCGACTGTATGCAGGCGGCGCGGGAGCCGAGCAATCCCGTCTTCTTACCTCCCCCACGAAGTGGCGGGAGGGGGACCGCACGCCGACCC
>JBOHKZ010000405.1:0-8922 GCA_050729355.1 Phenylobacterium sp.
ATCCTTGGGAGGGTTCTAGATGAAGCGCGTCCTGGTCTCCGCCGCCTGCGTCCTGGCGCTGGCCGCCTGCAGCAAGAAGCCCGCGAGCGCGCCCGACGCCTCGTCCGCCGCGGCGCCAGCCGCCGCCAGCGCACCTGCCGCCCCGCCGACCCTGCCGGAGCGCAAGGCGGGCCTCTGGGAGCAGAAGATGTCCACCGCCGGCATGACCCAGGTCAGCCGCATCTGCTTTTCGGACGAAGTGAACGAGAAGATGACGCTCTGGGGTCAACAGGGCGGCGACGACATGTGCTCCACGAAGTCAGTGACCCCGACGGCCGGCGGCTGGAAGTTCTCGTCCACCTGCAACATGGGCTCGGGCGGTACGATCACCTCCAGCGGCGAGGCCAAGGGCGACTTCGGGACCCACTACACCGTCGACATCAAGAGCTCGACCACCGGGGCCGCCGCGCCGCAGATGAATGGCGATCACGCCATGACGCTTGAGGCCACCTGGAAGGGTCCCTGCCCCGCTGACTTCAAGCCCGGCGACATGGAGCTGCCCGGCGGCATGAAGATCAACATGCTGACCATGGGCTCGGGCGGCGGTGGCGTCGGCAACGGAAAGCCCAGCGCCGAGCAGGTCGCCGCCATGCGCAAGATGATCGAGGCCCAGAAGAAGGGGGCTCAGTAGCAAATATTGCTTGTCATCCCGGACGGCCGAAGAGCCGATCCGGGACCCAAGGGCCAAGCCCACTGCAATTGCGCTGGGTCCCGGCTCGCCGCTTCGCGGCGTCCGGGATGACAGTGATTTTTTGTTACTTGCTAAACCAGCTCCACCGCCATCGCCGTCGCCTCGCCGCCGCCGATGCAGAGGCTGGCGACGCCGCGCTTGCCGCCGCGGGCTTCCAGCGCGCTCAGCAGGGTCGCCAGGATCCGCGCGCCCGAGGCGCCGATCGGGTGGCCGAGCGCGCAGGCGCCGCCGTTGACGTTGAGTTTGGCCCGATCGATGCCCAGGTCGCGCTCGGCGATCATGGCGACCACCGCGAAGGCCTCGTTGACCTCGAAGAGGTCGACGTCGTTGATGCTCCAGCCGGCCCGCTTCAGCGCCTTCTGGATCGCCGGGACCGGGGCGGTGGTGAAGAGGCCGGGCTCGTGGGCGTGGGCCGCATGGCCGGCGACGCGAGCGACGATGGTCATGCCGAGCCGCTTGGCGACCGACTCGCGCGTCATCACCAGGGCCGCGGCGCCGTCGCTGATCGATGAGGCATTGGCCGCGGTGATCGTGCCGTCCTTGCTGAAGGCGGGCTTCAGCGTCGGGATCTTGGCCGGATCGGCCTTCATCGGCTGTTCGTCCTCGGCGACCAGGACCGCGCCCTTGCGGGTCACCACCTCGACCGGGACGATCTCGCGGGCGAAGGCGCCGCTCTCGGTCGCCGCCCGGGCCTTGGTCAGGGAGCCGATGGCGTACTCGTCCTGCGCCTCGCGGGTGAACTGGTAGGTCTTGGCGGTCTCTTCCGCGAACGACCCCATCAGGCGGCCGGGCTCATAGGCGTCCTCGAGGCCGTCGAGGTACATGCTGTCATAGCTGGTGTCGTGGCCGATCCGGGCGCCGGCGCGGTGCTTGGTCAGCAGGTAGGGCGCGTTGGTCATGCTCTCCATGCCGCCAGCGACGATCACGTCGACGGAGCCGGCGGCGAGCGCGTCGTGCGCCAGGATCGCGGCCTGCATGCCCGAGCCGCACATCTTGTTGACGGTCGTGGCCTCGACCGACTTCGGCAGCCCCGCACCCAGCGCCGCCTGCCGCGCCGGCGCCTGGCCAAGGCCTGCCGGCAGCACGCAGCCCATGACGATCTGCTCGATGGCCGAGGGGTCGGCGCCCGACCGCTCCACGGCGGCGCGCACCGCGGCGGCCCCGAGCTCGGTGGCCTTCATCGGCGCGAGCACCCCCTGGAAGCCGCCCATCGGGGTGCGGGCGTAGCTGGCGATGACGACGGGATCGGAGGAGGTCTGGGTCATGCGCGGGATATAGCTATCCCTCCCGCATCCGTCATCCTCACCGCGGATCAGACGCTGCGGATCGTACCCGCGATGAAGCCGCCGCCCAGCACGCGGCCGTCGGCTTCGGGAGCGTAGAGCACGCAGGCCTGGCCCGGCGCGACGCCTTCTTCAGAGGTGTCGAACACCACGCCCGGTACGCCGTCGACAAGGGCGAGGCGACCCAGCACCGGCTCCCGGGTCGAGCGGACGCGGGCCAGCACCGGCCGGCCGGCGTCGCAGGCGTCTTCGATCGTTCCGCCGCCCAGCCAGTTGGTTTCCTTCAGGCGCAGGGCGTGGGTGAGCAGCGCCTCGCGCGGCCCGACGATCACCTGGCGCTTGTCGGCGTCGATCTTGACCACGAACAGCGGGTCGCCGACCGCCACGTTCAGCCCGCGCCGCTGGCCGATGGTGTAGCGGGTGACGCCCTCGTGGCGGCCCAGCGTGCGGCCGTCCATGTGCACGATGTCGCCCGCTTCCGCGCCGTGCGGGCGCAGACGGTCGATGATCGTGGTGTAGCGGCCCTCGGGCACAAAGCAGATGTCCTGGCTGTCAGGCTTGTCGGCCACGGCGAGGTTGAGCTCGGCGGCCGCCGCGCGCACCGCCGGCTTCGGCAGGCCGCCCAGCGGGAAGCGCAGGTAGTCGAGCTGCTCGGCCGTGGTGGCGAACAGGAAGTAGGACTGGTCACGCGCCGGATCGAACGCCCGGTGCAGCTCCGGCCCAGCCGGCCCGACTTCGCGCCGCACATAGTGGCCGGTGGCCATGGCCTCGGCGCCAAGGTCGCGGGCGACATCCAGCAGATCGCGGAACTTCACCGTCTGATTGCAGCGGATGCAGGGGATCGGCGTCTCGCCACGCAGATAGCTGTCGGCGAAGTCCTCGATGACCTGCTGCTTGAACCGGCTTTCGTAGTCCAGGACGTAGTGCGGGATGCCCAGGCCTTCCGCCGCCGTGCGGGCGTCGTGGATGTCCTGGCCCGCGCAGCAGGCGCCCTTCTTCTGAATGGCGGCCCCGTGGTCGTAGAGCTGGAGCGTCACGCCGACCACGTCATAGCCGGCCTTGGCCAGCAGGGCCGCCGTCACGGTCGAGTCCACGCCGCCCGACATCGCCGCCACGATCCGGCTGCCGGCCGGCAGGCGCACGGCGTCGCGCACGACCTCGATGAGGCCGTCCGGCGCGTCGCGGGTCGGGGCGAAGGGCGCGTTCATCGCCGCTATGTAGCAATCGCGCCCCCGAATTGGGAGGGCGGAGGCGTCGCAGCCGCGAAACGGCTACTTCAGGACGTTGAGCAGCGAGGTGTTCTGCAGCGACAGGAACACCTGGGCGGAGGCCTGGACGGCCAGCCCGGCGGCCTGCAGATCGCCCGCCGCCTTGGCCATGTCGGCGTCGGTGATGTCGCCCATCATCATCGTCAGGGTGTCCTTGCGCGCGACCAGGCTCTCGCCCACGTCGTCCACCCGCTTCTGGTTCAGGCCGTTCTGGGCGGTGGTCAGCGTCAGGTCGCTGCGGATGGTGTCCCAACCGGCGAGCTGGTTCTGCAGGAAGGTCCGCTGAGCGTCGGTGAGCTGGCCGCTGAACGGACCGCCCGCGCCCTCGTGGAAGGTCTCGATGGTCTTCAGCGCGTTCATCATGTTGGTGCCGAGGTCATCGGCCAGGAAGCCGGTGGTGACCGTCGTGGAGTCGTCGACCTTGGCCTGGGCCTTGAAATCGTCGTTGTGGAAGAACGTGGCGATGGCGGGACCCGCCGTCAGGTCGGCCAGAGAGGTGGCGGTCACCGGCGGCGTGTTGATCTGGCCGCCGGCGAACAGATACTTGCCGTCGTAGCTGGTGTTCATGCCCTGGACGGCGTTCTTGAACAGGCCGTTGAGGTCGGTCATCAGCGTGTCGGCGCGATCGGTGGCGAGCGCGTCGGCGATCGTCTGGCGGATCTGGGCGGCGGAGTCCGTGATCTGGTTCAGCGCCTGGTCCTGGTTGGTCAGCTTGTCGGCGATCAGGCCGTTCTGGTCCTGGTAGGCCTTGGTCCGGCGATCGACCACGCGCATGGCGGCGAGCGTCTCGGCTTTCTTGGCGTAGTCCTTGAGATCGTTGCCGTTCTTCTGGCTCGAAACGCGCTCGTTGGCGTCGAACTGGCGCATCTGCGCGGCCATCAGGTTCGAGAGGATCGAGGCGTAGTTTCCGGTGGTGGAGACGCGGGTGACCATGGGGACTTATCCTCAGAGAATGCCGAGCAGGGTATCGAAGAGATCCTTCGAGGCCTGAACCATTCGAGCCGACGCGTTGAACGCCTGCTGATAGGTGGTGAGACGAATGAGTTCTTCGTCGAGGTTGACGCCTTCGACCGACTGACGCCGTGCCGTGGCCTCGGTCTGGACCGCGGCGGCGCTCTGCTTGCGGTCGTCGGCGGCGGCGGCGTCGCGGCCGATGGCCCCGGCAAACTCCGCGCCGTAGTGCGAGACCGTCATGCTGACCTGGCCCATCGAGCCGGCGGCCTGGAAGGCGGTGGCGACGTCGCCGGCCTGCGAGAGCGCCAGCGCGCCGCGACCGTCGCCGGGGCGGATCGCGGGCGTGCCGGCCGCAACGCTGAGGTCGAGTTTGCCGAACGCCAGCTTGCCGGGATTGGCGACGTAGATCGGATCGATCGACAGACGGTCAGCCCGGGTCGACCGCTCGGTCACGCCCAGGCCGAAGAGCTGGCTGATCGACGGCCCGCCGGCGCCACGCTGGGTGTTGTCGCTGACGATCGAGAGGTTGGCGTCGAGCGGAGCCGAGCCCTTGAACGTGAGCGCTCCGTTGGCGTCCAGGCTGAACTGACCGTAGACGCCGACGCCGGTAGAGGCGGCGTTGAGCGTGGTGAGGAGGTCGCTCATCAGCGGCGCCGCCGGCACGGTGACCGTGATGTCGCGCACCGGCAGTCCGTTCGGCTGGGCGAGCCGCAGCACGATCTGGTCGCCCGGCGTAAAGCCGTGGTTGTCGGTGACCTTCAGGCCGGTGTCGTAGGTCGACAGGCCGCTGGAGCGGATCAGGTCGTTGAGGCCGAAGAAGTGCGAGAAGGCGCGGCCCGCCTTCATTGACGTCCCCTCGTCCATCGCCACGCCGTTCGTGCCGGTGGCGGCGATGGAGAGCTTGCCGCCCGCGAAAGTCGCCGTGCCGAGGGCGCCGAGGCTGCTGTTCAGGTTGGTCAGGAAGTTCGCCGGCGTGAAGGCGCCCGGAGCGCCGCCATCGACGCTCATGGTGCCGGCGTCGAAGTCGACATCCACCCGCCGCTGGACCACGCCGGCGGCGTTGACGATGGCGACCGTCGTCTTGCCCGTGAAGCCGCTGACTGCGGTCGGGAGGTCAAGGCCGGTGTCTCGGCCGGTCAGGCTAGTCGGCGCGGGGAACGAGGTCGAGGCGTTGTGGGCCGCGTTCAATTTCTCCGCGGCACGCGACATGAACTCGCCGAGCTGGTCGGACAGCGCCGGCAGCTTGTCGTCGCGCAGATCGAGCAGGCCGCGGATCTCGCCGCTGTTGACCTGGATCGGCTGCGGGTTGCCGACCGTGCCCGTCTGGGCGGCGATATAGCCGCGCGTGCTGTCCGTGCGCACGTACGTGAGGGTGGCTGCGTTGTCGCCCGCCAGCATGACGCCTTCCGGGGAGCGGACGGTGACGCCGCCGCCCTGACGGCTGTCGATCTTGATGCTCATCAGGCCCGAAAGCTCGTCCACGAGCTGGGCCTGGATGTTCTCCGAGCCGGACGAGTCGGCGTTGAGGACCTTCGCGCGGCTGATGTCCGCGTTCAGGCTGTTGATCTGCTTGAGCAGGTCGTTGGCGCGCGAGACGCTATCGACAACCTGGCTATCCACCGTCTTCGCCAATTGGCCGATCTGGGTGTTGATGCGGTCCGCCTCACCCAGGAAATCCTGAGTGGTCGAGATGGCCTGGGTGCGCAGCAGGGTGGAGGACGGGTCGTCCGCCGCGCTCGCGAAGTTGGCGAAGATCTCGTCCAGGCGGTTGAAGAAGAAGCTGTCGTCCGAGGGGTCGCCAAACAGGCTCTGGGCGTTGTCTAGGAACTCCGACGTGACATCCCAGCGGCCGGTGTCCGACGCCGCGGTCAGGCTGGCGAGTTGCAGGTACTGGTCGGTCACCCGCGCGACGCCGGTGATCTCGACGCCCGCCCCCATGCCGTTCACGACCAGCTGCTGCTGGTTGGTGATCTTGCGCACATAGCCGGGCGTGTTGACGTTGGAGATGTTGTCCGAGACCGTCCGCAGGCTGGTCTGGGACGCCATCAGCCCGGATGAGGCGCTCCTCAGGATTGCGCTGAGCGACATCTCTTAACTCTCCGCCCGGCAAAGGCTGACGCCCGACCCGGCGGATTCTGCCGGGAGCGTGATGAACGCCCACGTGAGGGGCTCAAAAAACGTCAACATTTTCAAAGAGGTCCCTTTCGGGGGCCAATGGGTTCGCAAATAGAGGCGCAAGTCCCGGGCCAGATTTGAAGCGACGCTAGTTACCTGACCGCAAAGCCCGACCGGCCGGCGCCCCAGCGGCCCCCGGCGAGGGCGGCAGGGAACGCCCTATCTGACCTCGGATGGCCCGGCAAAATCCGCCCCAGGCCTACAATGGCGACCGGCGCCAAGATCGTTTTCCCATTGTAAAACCATCACTTACCGGTCTGGCGCAAAGGTTGCTCCACAACTCCCGAATAGACCCGGCGCAGCAGGCGCTACCCAGTTCCGCCCCTCCAAGGCTTGTAAATGTCTGCGCCTCCCATCAATGCCGCTATGCCGCCGTCGACAGGCCCCGCCCCGGGGATCGGCGCCGCCGCGTCCGCCGCCCAGGCCACCGGCCCGCTCGCCGGATTCGAGGCGATGCTTGCAGCGTTGTTTGGCGCGCAGGGCGACGTCGCCATCGCGGGCCAGATCGGCCAGGCGGCGACCACCAAGCCGGCCGGAGCAGCCGGCGCGCTCGGCACGGACGGCCTGAACGCATCGGGCGACCCAACGGCCACGACTGCGACCGACGATCCCGACGCCGCCGATGCGGCCGCTGCCGCCGCGGCGGCAGCCGCGCAGGCCGCATGCAACGCCGCGCTGATCCTGCCGATCGCCGGCCAGCCAATCGCCGCCGCGGCCGCGACGACCGAGACGACTGAGACAGCCGAGGGCTCCGTCCCCGCCATGGCTCCCGGAAAATCCTTCGCGCCGAGCTTTGCGACGGCCGCCAACGGCCAGCCGGTCGACGCCGACGCGGCTGACGCACTGGGCGCCGATCTCGACCCGAACGCCCCGGCGGCGGTTCCGGCCACCAAGACCGCGACCCTCGACCCGTCGGTCGCCGGCAAATTGACCGTCCCGCAGCCCGCAACCCTCTCCGCGCCGCCGGAAGCGCCGGCAGCGCCGCAGCCGGCCGCCGCTCCTCTGCCTGCGACGCCCGCGGACGCGCCCCTCCCCTCCGCCGCCGCGCAAGCGCTGGCCGCGCCGCAAGCCGCGGTCGACGCCAAGCCCGCGGGTCAGGCGACGCCCGCCGCGCCGGCCGCGCCCAAGGACAAGGCCCAAGCTTCCAAGGCCGGCGCCAGCGCGCGCATCGACATCGCCGCCGCTGGCGAAGCCAAATCGGCCAGCGCGGCCACGGCGACCTCGGCCCTCGCGGCCAATGCGGCCGGCGACGACGACGCCGTCCACGCTTCGGCAGCTGGCGTAGCTGGCGCCGACGCCAAGGCGGAGGCCCCCGAAACGCCCGCGGGCTCGGCCGACGCCGGCGCCGCGACCGCCTCCACGACCAACGCCACGACCCAGATCCATCCGGGCGCCATCCCGGTCCGCGGCGCGCCGCAGACGGTCGCCAACCTCGCCGCCCAGATCGCCAAGAAGCTCGACGGCCGCTCGACCCGCTTCGACGTCCAGCTCGACCCGGCCGGCCTCGGTCGCGTCGACGTGCGCATGGAGATCGGCGCTTCGGGCCGCATGACGGCGGCGATGACCTTCGACACCCCGCAAGCCGCCGCCGAACTGCGCGCGCGCGCTGCGGAGCTGCAGCGCCACCTCGAGCAAGCCGGCTTCGACATGTCCGGCGGGCTGACCTTCGACGTCGCGGGCGACCGCGGTCAGGGCCGCCAGGCGCAGCAGAACCAGGACAACGACTCCGGCCAGGCCTTCCGCGGCCGGGCCTTCCAGGAAGCCCTCGCCACCGCCGGCCAGGCCGATCAATCGGCCGCCAGCGGCGCGCTCAACCTTCGCCGAAGCCTGCTCTCAGGCGTCGATATCCGGATCTGAGGAAACGATGGCGGTCGCTAGCACAACCCAGACGCCTACGACGCCGGCCCCCGCGACCGCGGACACCACCGCGCTTGGCCGCGCGCGTCTGGCCGACAACTTCAGCACCTTCCTCAGCCTGCTCACTACGCAGCTGAAGAACCAGGATCCGCTGTCGCCGCTGGATTCCAACCAGTTCACCCAGCAGCTCGTCCAGATGACCGGCGTCGAACAGCAGATCGCCTCCAACGACCTGCTCAAGCAGCTGGTGTCCAACACCGGCTCGGGCATCCAGACCGCCGTCAGCCTGATCGGCAAGGACGTCAGCGCCGTCACCAACGACGCCCAGCTCAGCAACGGCAAGGCCGACTGGGTCTACAAGCTCAAGCTCGACGCCGCCGACACCAAGATCGAGGTCCTCAACGCCAAGGGCGCCGTGGTCCACGTCGAGGCGGCGACCGACAACAAGGCCGGCGACCACGCCTACAGCTGGAACGGCAAGGACATGAACGGCAACAAGGCGCCGGACGGTCCCTACACCCTGCGCGTCACCGCCAAGGATTCCACCGGCGCCGCGGTCACCTCGACCACCTACGTCCAGGGCCGCGTGACCGGCGTCGAACAGCTGGATGGCGCGACCTACATCACTGTCAACGGCGGCAAGATCAACTGGAAC
>JBOHKZ010000406.1:0-2701 GCA_050729355.1 Phenylobacterium sp.
GGCCGACGCCATGGCCCAGGCCGGCGCCGACCTGGTCATCTGGGGCACCAACGACGCCAAGAACGCCGCCGCGGAGGCCCAGCTCAAGGCTCACGGTCGCAAGGTCCTGACCCAGAAGATCGACGTGGCCGACGAGGCCGCGGTGAAGGCCGGCATGGTCGAGGCCGTCGCCAAGATGGGCCGCATCGACAACGTCGTGGCCAACGCCGGCGTCGGCGGCGGCTCTCCCTCGTTCTCCGAGTTCTCCACCGAGACCTACCGCCGCGTGCTGGCGGTGAACCTCGACGGCGTGTTCTTCACCTTCCGCGAGGCCTGCAAGCACATGGTCGAGCGGGCGGGGCAGGGCGACAAGGCCGGCGGCTCGCTGGTCGTCACCTCCTCGCTTTCGGCCATCGACGGCGCGGCGCGCAACGAGGCCTACGCCTCGACCAAGGGCGCGGTGATCTCGATGATCCGCGCCATCGCCGTGGAGCACGCCCGCTACGGCGTGCGCGCCAACGCCATCCTGCCCGGCTGGATCGCCACCGACATGACCGCCGGCGCCCAGGGCAACGACAAGTTCAACGACGCGGTCATCAAGCGCGTACCCATGCGCCGCTGGGGCGAGCCCGAGGACTTCGGCGGCATGGCCGTCTACCTGGCCTCGGATGCCTCGCGCTTCCACACCGGCGACAGCTTCCTCATCGACGGCGGCTACGCGATCTTCTGTCGCGCAGGGGCCTGCCCCCGCGTCACGGTTTCAATCGCCGTCCGCCGGCGCCATCGTGCGGAAAACGGGAGGATCGGCCATGACCCTGCACACCAAGCTCTGCGACCTGCTGGGCGTGAAGCACCCGATCATGCTGGCCGGCATGGGTGGGGTCTCCTACGCGGAGCTGGCGGCGGCGGTGTCCAACGCCGGCGGCTATGGCGTGCTGGGGATGGCGGGCCGCTCGCCGGACTTCATCCGTGACGAGATGCGCAAGGTCAAAAGCCTGACCGACAAGCCGTTCGGCGTCGACCTGCTGGCCGCCAGCCCGGAGAGCCTGACGGCGGCGGTGGAGATCATCATCGAGGAGGGCGCCTCGTCGTTCGTGGCCGGGCTCGGGGTGCCGATGCCGATCATGGAGCGGCTGAAGGGCGCGGGGCTCAAGGTCATGGTCGTCTGTGGGGCCGTGAAGCACGCGGTGAAGGCCGAGCAGGCGGGCTGCGACGCAGTGATCTGCCAGGGCGGCGAGGGCGGCGGGCACACGGGCCTGGTCGGCACCATGCCGCTGGTCGCCCAGGCGGTGGAGGCCGTGAAGATCCCGGTGGTGGCGGCTGGCGGGCTCTATGACGGCCGCGGCCTGGCGGCGGCGCTGAGCCTTGGCGCGGTCGGCGTCTGGATGGGCACCCGCTTCATCGCTTCGGCCGAGGCCCACGCCGGCCAGATGTACCGGGACGTCATCGTCGAGGCGACGGACGAGGACACAGTCCGGACCAAGAGCTATTCCGGCAAGCCCATGCGGGTGAAGAAGAACCCCTACGTCGCCGAATGGGAGGCGCGTCCGCAGGACATCCAGCCCTTCCCGCAGCAGGCCATGCTCTCCAGCCGCGCCGGGGTCATGGGCGGGATCGGCGGCCAGATCGAGGGCCTCGACATCGACCGCTCCGCCTTCGCCATGGGCCAGTCGGCGGGCGGGGTGCACGACGTGCTGCCGGCCGGCGAGATCGTGGCGCGGATCATGGCCGAGGCCGAAGCCTCGATCGACCGGGTCGCGGTCCTGCGGTCGCCTGTCAAGGCGTCAGCCTAGGGCGCTTCGGCGAGGTAGGCCGTCGGGTCCTTCACGAACGTCCCGAAGTCGGCCAGGCAGCCCCGCCAGGCGGCGAGGTGCTGGGTGATCCGCTCACTGGAATCGTTGGCGAACAGCAGGGTCGAATAGAGGATGTGGGCCTTGCCGCCCTTGTCCTGATAGCCGCGGCAGGTGGCCGAGGTCTGGTTGAAGGAATTGATCTGGCCAAGCGTCGGGCTGGGGCCGGCGTTCTGGTTGTCGAAGAGCACCACCGTGCACTTGCGGCCCTGGGCGTCGCAGCCGGCGAACTGGGCGGTGAAGGAGACCGACGCCGAGCTCACGGCCAGGAACACCGAGTCGGCTTCGCGGTGGGCGATCTCGCCCTTGGCGCCGGCGGTGGCCAGGAGCGCGACCATGCTGGCCGGATCGCGGGCGTCGACGAACCCGGCCGGCGCGGGCTTGGCGGCTGGTGTGTCGGCCTTCGGCGCAGGCTTGGCGGCGGCCGGCTTTGGCGCGGCGGCCTTCGGGGCGGGGGCTGCGCCGGTCAGCAGGATGGCGGCGACGATCAGGGCGGCGGTCTTCCAGAGCATGGCCAAGGGCTAGCAGAGGCGGCGGGACCGCGCGAGGCCGCCCTCCCGTTTCCCTGGCCGGTTTCCGTGGCGTGGCGCCGGGCCGGGGACTAAGCTGACGCTAGTTCTCGGGAGGACTTCATGGGTTTCGCCGTCGCTATCGTGTTCCTGGTGCTGGCCGCAGTGATCGCGCTGGGGGCCATCAAGATCGTGCCGCAGGGCCGCGAGTACACCGTCGAGCGGTTCGGCCGCTACACCCGCTCGCTGAAGCCCGGCATGAGCTTCCTCACCCCGTTCGTCGAAGGCGTCGGGCGCAAGATCAACATGATGGAGCAGGTCCTCGACGTGCCCCGCCAGGACGTGATCACCAAGGACAACGTC
>JBOHKZ010000407.1:0-4691 GCA_050729355.1 Phenylobacterium sp.
CTGCGTGGCAGGTGGGGCGTCGGTGAGCTTCATGGCCGACCTGACGCACGATGACGCCGTCGCCTTCTGGCAAAGCGAGGCCGACGCCGACGACGGCCGCGCGATCCTGGCGGCCGAGGACGAGGCCGGGATCTTCGGCGTCGTGCAGGTCATCCCGGCCTGGCCGCCCAACCAGCCGCACCGGGCCGACATCTCCAAGATGCTGGTGCACCGCCGCGCGCGGCGCCGGGGCGCGGCAGAGGCGCTGCTGGCCGCGGCGGAGGCCGCCGCGCGCGAGATGAACCGAACCGTGCTGGTGCTCGACACCGTGACCGGCGGGGCCGCCGAGCGGCTCTACGAAAAGCGGGGCTGGACGCGGGTCGGCGTGATCCCCGACTTCGCCCTGATGCCGGACGGCGAACTCTGCGCCACCACGGTCTTCTACAAGGCGCTGGCGTGACGCCGCGCTTCACCCTTCAAGACGCCGGCTTCGAGCCTGGCGCGGCGCGGGCAGGCCCCGCGACCCTTTTGCGCGCGACGCGCAGCAGACCCGCAATCGGAGGTGGCCTGTGTCCACCTTTCGGGGCGGGTCGCAACCCGGAGGACTATCCCCATGAGCATTGTCTCAGCCCTCTTCATCGTGGCGATGGCGTTCGTCACCGCGACCCTGTCCGGCGTCCTGGGCTTGGCCGGCGGCCTCGTCCTGATGGGCGCCCTGGCGGTGGTCTTGCCGGTCTCGGCCGCCTTCGTCACCCACGGCCTGCTGCAATTGGTGGCCAACGGCTGGCGGGCGATCCTTCACCGTAAGCACGTCCGCTGGGACATCGTCGGCTGGTATGCGCTGGCCTCGCTGGTCGCCGGCGTGGTGGTGAGCTTGCTGGCGGTGGCGCCCTCCAAGCCGTACCTGTTCCTGTTCCTGGGCCTGGTCCCGTGGCTGACCTGGTTGCCGCAGCGGTGGATCAACCTCGACGCCGGCCGGCCGCCGCAGGCCTTCATCTCCGGCCTCTCGGTCACGGGTCTGAACCTGGCGGCGGGCGTCGCGGGGCCGCTGCTCGACATCTTCTTCGTGCGCACTGAGCTCACCCGCCACGCTATCGTCGCGACCAAGGCCGCCACCCAGGTGTTCTCGCACCTGGCCAAGATCGTGGTCTACGGTGCGCCGCTGTTCGCCGCCGGCGGCAAGGGCATGCCGCCCTGGTGGGTGTTCGCGCTGGCGATTCCGCTCTCCATGGCCGGGACGGCGGTGGGCGGGGCGATCCTCGACCGGGTGAGCGACGTCGATTTCAAACGCTGGACCCGCTGGATCGTCACCGGCGTGGGGATCACCTATCTCGTCCAGGCGGCCCAGCTTTTCCTGCACCGCTAGGCGAGCGGGCAAAAAAAGAGGCGGGCCACAAGGACCCGCCCTTTGAAGTCATTAGGGAGGAAACGCCCAGGAATGGGCAGTCCGGAGATATGCACGCAGCGCGGCGGCGCAAGGCGCCGCCTCAAACTTTTTTGACGGCGAAGGTTGGAAATGAATCTCGAGCCCAAAATCCTGGAAGACCGCTACCTGCGGCTGGAGCCCATGGCGGAGGCGCATCGCGAGGATCTGCGCGCGGTCTGCGCCGCCGATCCGGACACCTGGAACCAGCTCTATCCGTTCTCCATGCTGGGCGAGGCCTTCGACGCCGGCTGGGCGCGGATGTACGCGAAGCCCGGTCCCGAATGGATCGCCTTTGCGGTGATGGCGGCGGGCCGCTGCGACGGGACGACCAGCTATCTGGCGATCGACGCGGTCAACGCGACGGTGGAGATCGGCGCCACCTATTACGGTCCGGAGCTGCGCGGCGGAACGGTGAACCCGGCGGCCAAGCGCCTGCTGCTGGCCAACGCCTTCGAGGCCGGCGCTCGCCGCGTGCAGTTCAAGGTGGACGCGATCAACGCCCGCTCCCGCGCCGCGGTCCTGAAGCTGGGCGCGGTGCAGGAAGGCGTCCTGCGGCAGGACCGGGTGACCTGGACCGGCCGGGTGCGCGATACGGTCGTGTTCTCGATCCTGGCCGACGAGTGGCCGGCGGTGCGGGGCCGGCTGGACGCGCGGCTGGCGGCCTTCGGCTAGCCCCTCCGGGCGAGCTTGCGGGCGGCGAGCAGGACCAGGACGGCGGTGAGCACGGCCAGGATCGCCAGGTGCACGACGGGCGAGCCTTCCGACTTCATGCCGGCCGAGGCGCGGGCAAGTTGCGACAGGTGGTAGGTCGGCCAGATCGGCCGGATCTTCTCCATCACCCCTGACAGCGGGAAGAACAGGCCGGAGAGGAAGGCCATCCCCAGGTAGACGATGTTGGCGATCGCGGCGGCGCTGGAGGCCGGCGCCCAGGCGCCGATGAAGAGCCCGACCGCGCAGGCCGGAATCACCCCCAGAGACATGATCGCCGCCACCCGCAGCAGGGTCATGGGCGGCAGGCTGACATGGCCGACCGTCACCCCGACGAGGGTCAGGAGCGCCATGACCACGACGGCGAAGATGAAGGCCATCATCAGCTTGGCGGCCAGGTAGGACCCGGTGGGCATGGGGAGCGCCCGCTTGAAGGTCATCAGGCCCATGTTGCGCTCGACCGCCACCAGGATCCCGAAGCCGAAGAGCCCCGGCCCTATGACGCCATAGACCGTCCAGCCCACGAAGAGGTTGTTGGCCATCTGGCTGCCGGCGCCGATCCGACCGGCCAGCATGATGCCGAAGAAGCTGTAGAACAGGATCGGCATGGCCAGGATCGGCACCGAGAAGGCCGGCGTCCTGAGCAGGCGCAGGGACTCGTACTTGGCGTCCGAGAGATAGGCGCGGATGACGCGGCTGAGCGGCATCGGGGGAACGGCGAGGTCGGTCACTCCGCGGCCTCCTGGGTCAGTTCGGTGAAGGCTTCGGAGAGACCCGCGCGGCGGACCTCAAGATCGGCCAGCGCCGGGTCGGCGGCCAGCAGGCGTCGCACGACGCCCTCGGCGTCCGTCGCGGTGATCGAGACCCGCGTCCCATCGCGGGCGGCGGCGATAATCCCGGGCCAGGCCCCGATCAGCGCCACGTCGAGCGCGGTGGCGCAATCGATGCGCTTGCGGACCACAAGGTCGCGGATCTCCCGCACCGTGCCCTCGGCGACCCGCCGGCCCTTGGCCATGACGACGACGCGATCGGCCAGAGCCTCGGCTTCCTCGATGTAGTGGGTGGTGAGCACGATGGAGGCGCCCTCGGCCACCAGCCGGCGCAGGGTCGCCCACATGGTCTCGCGCGCGGTGACGTCCAGGCCCGTGGTGGGCTCGTCGAGGAAGATCAGCCTGGGCCGGCCGCAGATGGCCAGCGCGAACTGCGCCTGCCGCTTCTGGCCGCCGGAGAGCTTGATGTAGGGGCGCCGCGCCAGCTTCTCGACGCCGGCCTGGGCCAGGGTTTCCTCCAGCGACAGCGGGTCGGGGTAGTAGGCCGACGCCTGGCCGATCAGGTCGCGGACCTGCAGGGCGTCGGGCAGGGCCACCTCCTGCATCATCACGCCGACGCCACGGCGCGCGGTCAGGTCGTGCGGCGAGCGGCCGAAGAGCTCGACCTCGCCCGCGTCGAGCTGCTGCAGGCCGAGCAGCAGGCCGATGGCGGTGGTCTTGCCGGCGCCGTTGGGGCCGAGCAGGGCCAGCAGCTCGCCCTGGCGCACCTCGAGGTCCAGCCCATCCAGCGCGACGGTCTCGCTATAGCGCTTCTTGGCGCCGCTCAGCCGGGCCAGCACGCCCCGCTTGCCGTCATCCGTCATGGCCGCCCCTCGCGCCGTCTTCGAATGCTAGTCGCCGCGAGCCCGCCGCTCGGATGCGGTTTGGCCTGCCGACCCAAAAACCCCGGGATGACAGCAGTTGGGTTCAGGCGGCCAGCCCACTTACTCAGAGCAGCCCCAGGGCTTCCCACATGGCCATGGCCAGGCTGAAGGCGCGGGTGTCGCCGACGGTGGTGCCGGCCATCTTGTTCATGGCGTAGCCAAAGGTCGTGCGGGCATCCATGTCGATGATCGCCAGCGAGCCGCCGTAGCCGCCCCAGTAGATGGTGTTGGGGCTGGGCAGCGGAACGACCCCGCCGGCCAGGCCGAAGCCCATGCCGTAGCGCGCCGGCGCGCCCAGGATCAGGTCGTCGCCGGCGATCTGCAGTTCCAGCGCCTTGCGGCAGCCGGCTTCGGACATGAAGCGCTTGCCCTTGGCGACGCCGCCATTGGCGAGGATCGCGTGGATCTCGGCGATGGAGCGGGCGTTCCCCGTGCCGCCCGCCGCTGGGATCTCAGCGCCCCGCCAGCCGCGGGTGCGGGTGGCCGAGACGTCGATGCCGGGATTGTTCGACATGTTGGCCTGCAGCGGCGTCTGCTTCGGCCCGTCGCCCACCGCCTGACCGGCCGGCGGCGGGATCAGCTCGGCGACCCGATGGTCCTCCGACGCCGGCAGGCCGATGTGGAAGTCAGCGCCCAGGGGCTCGGCGATCTCTTCGCGGAAGAAGGTCCCGAGGGAGCGACCGGTGATCCTGCGAACCACCTCGCCCACCAGGTAGCCCTGGGTGAGCGCGTGGTAGCCCGGCGCGGTCCCGGGCTCCCAATAGGATGCCTGGGCGGCGAGCAGCGCCGTGACCTTTTCCCAGTCGTAGAGGTCCTCGGTGGTGATCGGCTCTTTCCATCCCGACAGGCCCGCCGCGTGGCTCATCAGGTGGCTGACCTTGACCC
>JBOHKZ010000408.1:0-10105 GCA_050729355.1 Phenylobacterium sp.
AGTCTCAAGTCTCCACGTGGGGGACAGCGCAATCGAATACATCGAGAGCTGCCTCTAGGGGCTATTGGGTGCGGCCCCGGGCCTGCACGGCCTGACGGCGCGCCTCGACCATTTCCGGCGTGACCGCGGCGTTGTGGATCACCGAGCGCTCGTGCTCGAGCTTCAGGCCGTCGCCCATGGCCAGCGCATAGCCGTCATCGATCATCGCCTTGTAGGTGACCAGCATGTCGGCCCGCGATGGAGGCCATTTCGTGCGCCAGTTTCAGCGCCGCAGGCATCAGTTCGGCGGGCTCCACGACGCGGTTCACCAGGCCCCAGTCGTAGGCCATCTGGGCGCTCAGGAAATTGCCGGTGAGCGAGAGTTCCTTGGCGCGATAGGGCCCGATGGCGCGCGAGAGCTTCTGGGAGAGCCCCCAGCCCGGGGTGATGCCGACGCGGGCGTGGGTGTCGGCGAAGCGGGCGTTGGTCGAGCAGATCAGCACGTCGCAAGCCAGCGCCACCTCGAACCCGCCGGTGATCGCCACGCCGTTGATCGCGCCTACGATCGGCTTGGAGCAGGCCAGCACCGCGCGCGCCGGGTTCTCGGCGGGATCAGTGGCGTTGGCGGCGCCCATGCCCAGCGGATCGGTTCCCAGTTCTTTGAGGTCGAGCCCGGCGGTGAATGCGCGCTCGCCGGCGCCGGTGAGGACGATCACCTTCACGGTGGGATCGGCGTCGAGTTCGACGAAGGCCTGCTGCAGGGCCGCCCGCAGGGCCTTGGAGAGCGCGTTCATCGCCTCGGGCCGATTGAGGGTGACGACGGCGACGGCGTCCTGGCGTTCGACGAGCAGCATGGTTTTCCTCCGAAGGCCGGCATGAGCGAGGGGCAGGGGCCCCAAGTCAAGTTGCTCACCGGCGTGAAGCTGGCTAAGCCTCCGGCGCTCCCGAACGCCAGAGGCCCACATGACCGAGATCGTCGACATCACCGCCCGCGAGATCCTGGATAGCCGCGGAAATCCCACGGTCGAGGTCGACGTGATCCTGGAGGACGGCTCGATGGGCCGCGCCGCCGTTCCTTCAGGCGCCTCCACCGGCGCCCACGAGGCGGTCGAGAAGCGCGACGGCGACAAGAAGCGCTACGGCGGCAAGGGCGTCCTGCAGGCGGTCGCGGCGGTGAACGGCGAGATCTATGACGCACTCGCCGGCGCCGACGCCGAGGACCAGCGCCGGCTGGACCGGATGCTGATCGAGCTGGACGGCACGCCGAACAAGAGCCGGCTGGGCGCCAACGCGATCCTGGGGGTCAGCCTGGCGGCGGCCAAGGCCGCAGCGGGATCGGCCGCTTTGCCGCTCTACAAATACGTCGGCGGCGTCTCGGCCCGTGTCCTGCCGGTGCCGATGATGAACATCATCAATGGCGGCGCCCACGCGGACAATCCGATCGACATCCAGGAGTTCATGATCCTGCCGACCGGCGTGGACACCTTCGCCGAAGCCCTGCGGATGGGCGCCGAGATCTTCCACTCGCTGAAGAGCCAGCTGAAGGCCGCCGGCCACAACACCAACGTCGGCGACGAGGGCGGCTTCGCCCCCAACATCGGCAGCGCCAAGGAGGCCTTGGCCTTCATCGTCAAGGCGGGCGAGAGCGCCGGCTTCAAGACCGGCAAGGACTTCGTGCTGGGCCTGGACGTCGCCTCCAGCGAGTTCTTCAAGGGCGGCAAGTACGTCATGGCCGGCGAGGGCAAGACCGTCGATTCCGCCGGCATGGTCGACTACCTGGCGGACCTCGTGGACTCCTTCCCCATCGTGACCATCGAAGACGGCTGCGCCGAGGACGACCTGGACGGCTGGAAGCTGCTCACCGAGCGCCTGGGGCGCAAGATCCAGCTGGTGGGCGACGACCTCTTCGTGACCAATCCCGAGCGCCTCGCCATGGGCATCAGCAAGGGCCTCGCCAATTCGATCCTGGTGAAGGTCAACCAGATCGGCACGCTCTCGGAGACCCTGGACGCCGTCGATCTGGCCCACCGCAACGCCTACACGGCGGTGATGAGCCATCGCTCTGGCGAGACCGAAGACTCGACCATCGCCGACCTCGCCGTCGCCACGAACTGTGGGCAGATCAAGACCGGCTCGCTGTCGCGTTCGGACCGCACGGCGAAGTACAACCAGCTGCTGCGCATCGAGGAAGAACTCGGCGATCAGGCGGTCTACGCCGGCCGCGGGGCGCTGAAGAATTAGCGCCTAAGCCCCGGGAAGAACGGGGGTTAGCGAGCCGTTAAGCACGTTGGCGCGATAGATTCCCATCTGCTGCTGGGATTCGCCGTGCTCGCTCGACTTCGCCCTTATCTGCCGACCGCGGCCCTCGCGTTCCTGATCTTCTACTTCGGCTTCCACGCCTTCACCGGCGACCGTGGGATCCTGAGCTCCAACCAACGGGACGCGACGCTGGTGGCCAAGACCCAGGAACTCACCAAGGTGCGCGCACAGCGCCAGGACCTGGAGATGCGCGCCCGACTTCTGCGCGACACCAGCCTTTCCGCCGACCTGCTGGAGGAAAGGGCGCGCTCCCTGCTAGGCTTCGCCGATCCGAGGGACTATGTGATCCGCATGAAGCCTTGAGACCGCTTCGGCGGTTCTAGAGGACCTTTCGACGGATTACGGAGAGACGCATGGCGCGTGAGCAGACCGGTGCGACCGGTCGGCGGAAAGCCAATGGCGCGGCCCCCAAGCCCGCAAAAGCGGACGGGGCGGCGACCAAGGACGAGTTGCTGTCCTACTATCGAACCATGCTGCTGATCCGCCGCTTCGAGGAGCGGGCGGGGCAGCTCTATGGCATGGGTCTGATCGGCGGCTTCTGCCACCTCTACATCGGCCAGGAAGCCATCGCCGTGGGCGTCGACGCCGCCAAGCGCGACGGCGACCAGGTGATCACCGGCTACCGCGACCACGGCCACATGCTGGCCTGCGGCATGGACCCGAAAGAGGTCATGGCCGAGCTGACGGGGCGATCCGGAGGGTCGTCGCGCGGCAAGGGCGGCTCGATGCACATGTTCTCGACCGAGGCCGCGTTCTACGGCGGCCATGGGATCGTGGGCGCGCAGGTGAGCCTCGGCACCGGGCTGGCGCTCGCCAACCGCTACCGCGACGACGGCAAGGTGGCCTTCACCTACTTCGGCGACGGGGCCGCCAACCAGGGCCAGGTCTACGAGAGCTTCAACATGGCCGAGCTCTGGAGCCTGCCCGTCGTCTATGTGATCGAGAACAACCAGTACGCCATGGGCACGGCCATCGGCCGCTCGTCGGCGGAGACCCACCTCTACAAGCGCGGCGCCTCGTTCCGGATTCCGGGCGAGGAGGTCGACGGCATGGACGTGATGGCGGTGAAGGCCGCCGCCGAGAAGGCCGCCGAGCACGCCCGCTCCGGCAAGGGTCCCTACATCCTCGAGATGAAGACCTACCGCTATCGCGGCCACTCGATGAGCGATCCGGCCAAGTACCGGACGCGCGAGGAGGTCGACGAGGTCCGCAAGACCCGCGACCCGATCGACCACGCCGAAGAGCTGCTCGAAAAGAACGGCTGGGCCGACGACGCGACGCTCAAGGCGATCGACGCCGAGGTGAAGCGCATCGTGGCCGAGGCCGCGGAATACGCGCGCACCAGTCCCGAGCCCGACCCGTCGGAGCTGTACACCGACGTCTATACCGAGGCGCCCGCATGACCGACGTCCTGATGCCCGCGCTTTCCCCGACCATGGAGGAAGGCACGCTCGCCAAATGGCACGTGAAGGTCGGCGATGCGGTGAAGTCCGGCGACGTGATCGCCGAGATCGAGACCGACAAGGCGACCATGGAGGTCGAGGCGGTCGACGAAGGCACCATCGAGGCGCTGCTGGTGCCCGAGGGAACCGAAGAGGTGAAGGTCAACACGCCGATCGCCCGGCTTTCCGGTGACGGCGCCATGGCTGCGCCCCAAGCCCCTGAACCGGCCAAGGCCGAACCGGCGCCGATGGCCGATCCCCAGCCGGCCTCGCGGGCGGAAGCCAAAGGCGATCCCGTGCGGGCGCCGGCCGACGTGGCCCCGCCGGCTCCAACGGTCGCGCTCAGGGATCCTGAGCTGCCGGCGGGCGTCAACCTAGTGAAGGTGACCGTGCGCGACGCCCTGCGCGACGCCATGGCCGAGGAGATGCGCCGCGATCCGTCGGTGTTCCTGATGGGCGAGGAAGTCGCCCAGTACCAGGGCGCCTACAAGGTCAGCCGCGGGCTTCTCGAGGAGTTCGGCGACAAGCGGGTGATCGACACCCCGATCACCGAGTACGGCTTCGCGGGCCTGGGCACCGGCGCGGCCATGGCCGGCCTGAAGCCGATCGTCGAGTTCATGACCTTCAACTTCGCCATGCAGGCCATTGATCATATTATCAATTCCGCCGCGAAGACGCTCTATATGTCGGGCGGGCAGATCAAGACCTCGATGGTGTTTCGTGGCCCGAACGGCGCCGCCGCGCGCGTGGCCGCCCAGCACAGCCAGGACTATGCCGCCTGGTACGGCCACGTGCCCGGCCTGAAGGTCATCGCGCCCTACGATGCGGCCGACGCCAAGGGCCTGCTGAAGGCCGCGATCCGCGATCCGAATCCCGTGGTCTTCCTGGAGCACGAGATGCTCTACGGCCAGGAGTTCGACGTGCCGGAGGGGATCGACTGGGTCGTGCCGATCGGCAAGGCCAAGGTCCGCCGCGAAGGAACCGGCGTCACGCTGGTGGCCTATTCCCGCATGGTCGGCTTCTGCCTGAAGGCGGCCGAGGAGCTGGCGGGCGAGGGGATCGAGGCCGAGGTCGTCGACCTGCGGACCATCCGCCCGATGGACTGGGAGACCGTGGTCGAGAGCGTCAAGAAGACCAACCGCCTGGTCACGGTCGAGGAAGGCTGGGGCCCGATGGGCGTCGGCGCCGAGATCGTCGCCAAGGTGCTGGAGCACGCGTTCGACTACCTGGATGCGCCGCCGGTCCGCGTGCACCAGGAAGACGTGCCGCTGCCCTACGCCGCAAACCTCGAGGCGCTTTCCATGCCGTCCGTCGAGAAGATCGTTAAGGCGGCCAAGCAGGTCTCCTACAAGTGAGTGGGAGCGCCTTCACCTGGCGCGCCGGCGGCTGCCATTGCGGCGGCGTGCGGTTCGAGGTCGCCTTGCCAGCGACGGTGGAGGCGCAGGCCTGCAATTGCTCAATGTGCGCCAAGACCGGCTTCGTGCACATCATCGTGCCCGAGAGCCGATTCCGGATCGTGAAGGGCGCCGAGCGGCTGGCCGAGTACACCTTCAACACCCGGGTGGCGAAGCACCTGTTCTGCGCCGAGTGCGGGATCAAGAGCTTCTATCGGCCGCGGTCCAACCCGGACGGCTGGAGCGTCAACGCGCGCTGCCTGGATTCGGTCGAAGACTTCGAACTGCGGATCGAAACCTTTGACGGTCAGAATTGGGAAGCCAACGCCGCCGGCCTGGCGCACCTCTCCAAGGAGCACGCCTGATGCTCCAGCTGGCCGGCCACTGCCATTGCGGGGCGATCCACGTGATCCTGGAGCCCGGCCGACCGACCGCCGAGCTGCCGCTGCGAGCCTGCCAGTGCGGCTTTTGCCGCCGGCATGGCGCCGCGACCACCAGCCACCCGCAAAGCCGCCTGCACATCGAGGCGACGCCGGGATCGCTGAACCTCTATCGTTTCGTGCGACGCGCGGTGGACGCCCTGCTCTGCGAGGAGTGCGGGGTCTATGTGGCCTCGACCCTCGAGGTGGATGGCCAGCGGTTGGCCACCTTGAATATCGCGGGCGTGGCCCTGGCGGGCTTCGAAGACCGCATCCCCGAGATCGCCATCTATGACGACGAAACCGATGAGCAGCGATTGGCCCGGCGCATGGCGCGCTGGACGCCGACCGTGCTCGTCGAAGCCCAGCCGAGCGCCTGACGCATGCCCATCGACATCCTGATGCCCGCCCTGTCGCCCACCATGGAGGAGGGAACCCTCGCCAAGTGGCACGTGAAGGTGGGCGACACCGTCAAGTCCGGCGACGTCATCGCCGAGATCGAGACCGACAAGGCGACCATGGAGGTCGAGGCGGTGGACGAGGGGACGGTTCAGGAGATCCTGGTCCCGGAGGGCACCGAAGAGGTGAAGGTCAACGCCCCGATCGCCCGGCTGAGCGGCGAGGGCGAGACGGCGACTCCAGCGCCCAAGGCCGAGGCTCCCCCTCAGTCGGCTCCGCCGACAGCTCCCCCCAAGGTGGAGCACGAGAAGCCAGCTGCGCCGCCCGTCTCGTCCTCCCCCCCTGGGGGAGGTGGCGCGCCGAGCGAAGCGAAGCGTGACGGAGGGGGAAGCGCCACCCGCATCTTCGCCTCACCGCTGGCGCGCCGGATCGCCGGACAGAAAGGTCTCGACCTCGCGACCCTGAAAGGCTCCGGCCCGCACGGCCGTATCATCAAGGCTGACGTGGAGAGCGCCCAGCCCGGACAGGGCAAGGCTCCGAGCCCTGCGCCGGCCGGACAGCCGCAAGCGGCCGCTGCCCCCCGCCAGGTTCAGTCGCTGGAGCAGCAAGGCATCGCGCCCGGGAGCTACGATCTGATCCCGCTGGACGGGATGAAGAAGACCGTCGCTCGGCGAATGACCGAGAGCGCGCGCGACGTGCCGCACTTCCCGCTGACCATCGACCTGGAGATCGACGCCCTGCTGGCCGCGCGGGCCAAGATCAACGCCATGCTTGAGAAGTCCGGCGGCAAGGTCAGCGTCAACGACATGGTGATCAAGGCCGCGGCCATCGCGCTGATGCAGGTGCGCGAAGCCAACGCCTCCTACACGCCCGAGGGCATCGCCATGCACCACCACGCCGACATCGCCATGGCGGTGGCGGTGCCGGGCGGCCTGATCACGCCGATCATCCGCAACGCCGAGCAGAAGGGCCTGGCGCAGATCGCCATCGAGGCCAAGGACCTAGCCGAGCGGGCGCGGACCAAGAAGCTGAAGCCCGAAGAGTTCCAGGGCGGCACCTTCTCGATCTCCAACCTGGGCATGTTCGGCATCAAGTCGTTCAGTTCGATCATCAACGAGCCGCAGGGCGCGATCCTGTCCGTGGGGACGGGCGAGAAGCGACCCGTGGTGCGCGGCAATGAGTTGGTGGTGGCGACGGTGATGACTGTGACCCTGACCTGCGATCACCGCGTGGTGGACGGGGCGACCGGAGCCAGGTGGCTCGCCGCCTTCAAGCCGCTGATCGAAGACCCCATCACCATGATCGTCTGAGGACGCCCATGAGCATCTACGATTTCAACGCCGAGACCCTGGACGGCAAGCCCGCGCCGCTCTCCGACTGGCGGGATCAGGTGCTCCTGATCGTCAACACGGCCAGCAAGTGCGGCTTCACCGGCCAGTACGCCGGCCTGGAAGCGCTCTACCGGAAATACCGCGACCGCGGGTTCGTGGTGCTGGGATTCCCGTCCAACCAGTTCGGGCAGCAGGAGCCGGGCGACGCCATGGAAATCGCCAGCTTCTGCTCGCTCACCTACGAGGTGGACTTCCCGATGATGCAGAAGATCGACGTCAACGGGCCGTCGGCTCACCCGCTCTACACCTATCTCAAGAAGGCCAAGCGGGGCCTCCTCGGGACCGAGAGCGTGAAGTGGAACTTCACCAAGTTCCTGGTGGACCGGAAGGGCGTGGTGACCCGCCGTTACGCCCCCAATGTCGAACCCAAGGCGCTGGAAGGCGCGATCGAGGCGCTGCTCTGATGGCCGATACGTTCGATGTGATCATCGTGGGCTCGGGCCCTGGCGGCTATGTGACCGCCATCCGCGCCGCCCAGCTCGGGATGAAGACCGCCATCGTGGAGCGCGAGCTTCTGGGCGGCATCTGCCTCAACTGGGGCTGCATCCCGACCAAGGCGCTGCTGAAGTCCGGCGAGATCTACGAGCACCTCGATCACCTGGCCGACTACGGTCTGAAGGTGGAGAAGCGCGGCTTCGACTTCGGCGCGGTGATCCAGCGTTCCCGCAAGGTCGCCGCCCAGCTCAATTCCGGCGTCGCCTTCCTGATGAAGAAGCACAAGATCGAAGTCGTCATGGGCACGGCGAAGCTCGAAAAGGGGCAGGGTGCGCCGACCGTCGTCGTCGGCGACCGCAAGCTGACCGCCAAGCACGTGATCCTGGCGACCGGGGCGCGGGCGCGGACGATCCCGGCCGCGGGCCTCGAACCGGACGGCGAGCGGGTGTGGACCTATCGCGAGGCGCTGACGCCCAAGGCGGCGCCGAAGACCCTGATCGTCATCGGATCCGGCGCCATCGGCATCGAATTCGCGAGCTTCTACAGGGCGCTGGGCTCGGATGTTACGGTGATCGAAGCCTTGCCGCGCATCCTGCCGGTCGAGGACGAGGAGGTCTCCAAGGCGGCCCACAAGGCGTTCGAGAAGCGCGGCTTGAAATTCCGCGTCCCGGCCAATGTGAAGAAGCTCACCAAGACCAAGTCCGGCGTCGCCGTCGAGATCGAGGTGGGCGGCAAGTCCGAGACTCTCGAGGCCGAGGTCGCCATCGTCGCCGTCGGCATCGTGGGCAACGTCGAGGACATGGGCCTGGAGGCGCTGGGCGTGAAGATCGAGCGCACCCACATCGTCACCGACGCCCACGGCGCGACCGGCGTGCCGGGGCTCTACGCGATCGGCGACGTGGCCGGGCCGCCCTGGCTGGCGCACAAGGCCAGCCACGAGGGCGTCCACTGCATCGAGCATATTGCCGGCGAGAAACCCGCCAACCTCAACGCGCCCATCCCCGGCTGCACCTATTCGACGCCGCAGATCGCCTCGGTGGGCCTCACCGAGGCCCAGGCCAAGGAGCAGGGGATCGAGGTCAAGGTCGGCCGCTTCCCGTTCCGGGTGAACGGCAAGGCGATCGCGTCCGGCGAACTCGAAGGGTTCGTGAAGACGGTCTTCGACGGCAAGACCGGCGCGCTGATCGGCGCCCACATGATCGGCGCGGAGGTCACCGAGATGATCCAGGGCTTTGCGCTCGCCATGACCCTCGAAGCCACCGAGGCCGAGCTGCACGCCACGGTCTATCCGCACCCGACGATGAGCGAAGCCATGCATGAAGCCGCGCTCGACGCCTTCGGCAAGGTGCTGCACATCTAAGCGGCGTGAGGTCGCGTGATATTTCGTTAGAGCGCTGAACTAACGAGAATACGCAACAAACAGACATGCGGACGACGCGTTTTAGGATCAACTCTCCGGCTCGAAGTCGCCAACTGAGCAGGCAGCTCAGAGGTTGATCTTCCGGGGCCCGCACCGGGGCCTTGCACACCAGGGTCTGGCGGCGCCGATGCAGATCAGGTTCCTGTCCTTGTTCCTGGCGGTCGCTTCGCTACTCGCGGGGTGCGGACCCAAAACGACGAAGGCGCCGCCGCCGCTGGAAGCGGGCTACGTGGTCATGACCACGCAGTCGGCGTCGCTGAATGTCGAACTAGCGGGACGGACGGCGGCCTACGAGACCTCCGACGTGCGCCCACAGGTGACAGGCATGATCAAGGCCCGGCACTTCGTGGAAGGCTCCATCGTCCAGGCCGGCCAGACGCTTTACGAGATCGATCCAAGCCTCTATCGCGCCGCCGTCGCCCAGGCGCAGGCCAACCTGGAGTTCGCTGAGGCGAGCCGGGATGCGGCGGTCGTCAAGGCCGCACGTTTCAAACCTCTGGCGGCCCTGCAGGCGGTCGCGCAGCAGGATTACGCCGACGCCGAAGCTGCTGCGAAACAGTCCATCGCATCCGTGGCCCAGAACCGGGCCGCTCTGGAGACGGCGCGGATCAATCTGGCCTACACGCGCGTACCCGCGCCGATCACGGGCCGCATCGGCCGCTCCGTGGCGACCACCGGCGCCCTGGCTACGGTCGGGCAGACGGACCCGCTCACCACAATTCAGCGGCTGGACCCAATCTTTGTCGACATCCAGCAATCGAGCGCCGACCTCGTTTCCCTGCAGCGCTCGCTGGCTGCGGGCGGCGTCACCCCTTCGTCGACCGAGGTCCGCCTGATCCTGGAGGACGGCAGCCAGTATCCGATCGTCGGTAAATTGGAATTCTCGGATCCGATGGTGGATCAGAAC
>JBOHKZ010000409.1:0-5624 GCA_050729355.1 Phenylobacterium sp.
CGCACCTGGTTGCCGCGGGTCGCCGACAGGGTCAGCTGGATCAGCGGCCGCTCGACCTCCTGCAGCACCCGGTCGTAGAGCCCCGCCGCCGGCACGCCGTCCGGCTGGTCGGCGAAATGCGACGATAGGTGGCGCTCGACCAGGCTGGCCAGGGTGACCGGGCCCTCGTCGGCGTGGGCCGTGGGGGTATGGTCCTGCAGCTCGCGGTCGACGATGCGGGCGGTGATCAGCTCCTCGGCGTATAGCGCGCACATCCGGCGGATCAGGTTTTCCAGCTCGCGCACATTGCCCGGCCAGGCGTGGGTCTTCATGCGGTCCAGCGCGCTGGAGTCGATGGTCTTGGCGGGAAGACCTTCGCGGTTGGCGCGCAGCAGGAAGGTGCGGGCCAGGTCGGGGATGTCCTCGGTGCGGTCGCGCAGCGGCGGCAGGCGCACGGGAGCGACGTTGAGGCGGAAGAACAGGTCCTCGCGGAACAGGCCCTGCTGGATCAGGCCGCGCAGGTCGCGGTTGGTGGCCGCGATGATCCGCACGTTCGGGCGACGGCTGGTCTTGGGGTTGAGCGCCGGCTCCGAGCCGTCGATCACCCGCAGCAGCCGGGTCTGGGCGTCCAGCGGCATGTCGCCGATCTCGTCCAGGAACAGCGTGCCCCCGTCGGCCTCCACCAGCTTGCCGTAGTCGCCATCCTCCTTGCCGAACAACTCGGCCTCGACCCGTTCGCGCGGCACGGCGGCCAGGTTGATGGTGACGAACTTGCCGTCGCGGCGGCGGCCCATGTCGTGCAGGGCGCGGGCCACCAGCTCCTTGCCGGTGCCCGACTCGCCGGTGATCAGCACCGTCAGGTCCGCGCCGACCAGGCGCGCGATGGTCCGGTAGACGTCCTGCATCGGCCCCGAACGGCCGATCAGCGGCAGGCGGTCGTCGCGGATGGCGCGAGCCTGGGCGCGGGTCGCCTCGGCGTCGGCGGGCCGGGAGAGTGCGCGCCGCGCCGCTGAGGTCATGTCGTCCAGGTCGAACGGCTTGGGCACATAGTCGAAGGCGCCGGCGTCGGCCGCGTTCACCGCGGTGATCAGGTTGTTCTGCGCGCTCATCACGATGATCGGCAGCCGGGGGCGTTCCTTGCGGATGCGCGGCAGCACATCGAAGACGTTCTCGTCGGGCATGACCACGTCGGTGACGACCAGGTCGCCCTCCCCGTCGGTCACCCATTTCAGCAGGGTCGCGGCATTGCCGGTGGCGCGGACCTGATAACCGAGGCGGGTGAAAGCTTGGGAGAGAACGAGGCGGATCGAGGCGTCGTCGTCGGCGATCAGGATCTTCTTGCTGGCGGCATTCATGCCGTTAGGTCCTCCTCGGTAGCGATGGGTAACAGCACCCGGAAGACCGTCCGGCCGGGTTCGGAGTCGAAATCGAGGAGCCCGCCGTGGGCCGCCACCAGCTTGGCGACCAGGGCCAGGCCGAGGCCCGCGCCATTGGCCTTGGAGGTGACGAACGGCTGGAACAGGTTTTCACGCAGGTGGGCCGGAACGCCCGGGCCGTTGTCGGTGATCCGCACCTCGAGCGGCGCGCCGCGCAGGGTCTGGCCCTTGGCCGCGCGGACCCGGACCCCGTGTCGATAGGCGGTGTAGATGCCGACCTCGCCGCGCCCGTCGCCCCGGGAATGGGCGGCCTCCGCGGCGTTCTTCACCAGGTTCAGGAACACCTGGATCAGCTGATCCTCGTCGCCCAGGACCGGCGGCAGCGAAGGATCGTAGCCTTCCTTCATCGTCAGGCCGTCGGCCACGCCGTTGGCGGCCAGCGCCCGCACGCGGTCCAGGACCTGGTGGATGTTCATCGGCGACAGGGTGGGCAGGGCGTCGTCGGAGAACGCCTCCATGCGATCGACGAGCCGTCGCACGCGGTCGGTTTCATCGACGATCAGCTGGGCCAGCGGTGCATCCTCCGCCTTGGCCCCCGACTTCAGGAGCTGGGCCGCGCCGCGGATCCCGGCCAGCGGGTTCTTGATCTCGTGCGCCAGCATCCGGCCGAGGCCCACGATGGAGCGCAGGCCGGCCTGTTCCTGCACGCCGCGGTCGGCGCCAAGCCCGTGGCGTACGCTGAGCGTCAGCAGCACCGAACCGTCGCCCAGCGGGGCCGCAGCGCCGTCGGCCTCGAACGGCGGCAGGCCGAACAAGCTGATGTGGACGCCGCGTTCGCGGACCCGCGTGCCCTCCTCCAGCGCCCGATCCAGCAGCGAGACCAGCGCCGAGCCGGGCGGCAGGGCGGCGCTGAACCGGCCGCGCGCCAGGAGACTCAGGCCTTGGCCGAAGAGACCCTCAGCGGCTTCGTTGACGGCCACCAGGGCGCCGGTCTCGTCGACCACCATGGCCGGGTCGGGGCTGAGTTCGAAGGCCGCGGCCTTCAGCGCCAGGGTGTCCACGCCGAGCGACTGGGGAAGCGTGCGCCAGCTCATGCCGCCAGCCTCCGCTCGGGCTCGGACCACAGCCGGGTCAGCCCCTCTTCGACAGCGGCGGGATCGTCGAGCCGGCAAAGCAGGCTGCGGGCCTCGCGCCGCGTTTCGGCGCTCGCGGGCCATGGCGCCTGCTCGATGTAGGCGGCCAGGTGCTTGCGGAAGATCTTCAGGCCCAGGCGATCGCCATAGAACGCCAGGCTGTCGCGGAAGTGGTCCAGGGCGACGCCAAGCCGGGTTTCCGCGTCGGGCGCCTCGAACCCCTTGCCCTGCAGGGCCGCCTCGATCTGGGCGCCGATCCACGGACGGCCGTAGACCCCGCGCCCGATCATCACGCCATCTGCGCGCGACGCCGCGATCGCGGCCCAGGCCGAAGCGCCGTCGGTGATGTCGCCGTTCACGATCACTGGAACCGAGACCGCCTCCTTCACCGCACGTACGGCGGACCAGTCGGCGGCGCCCTTGTAGAACTGGCAGCGCGTGCGGCCGTGAACGGTGACGGCCGCGACGCCTAGGGCTTCGGCGCGTGCGGCGATGTCCGGCGCGTTCTTCGAGGCTTCGTCCCAGCCCAGGCGCATCTTCACCGTGACCGGCACGTCCACAGCGCCCAGCGCCGCCGCCACCAGCCGTTCGGCCAGCTTGGGCTCACGCATCAGGGCCGAACCGCATTGCGCGCCGGTGACCTCGCGGGCGGGACAGCCGAAGTTCAGGTCGATGATCTGCGCGCCGGCCTTCTGGGCCAGTCTCGCGCCCTCGGCGATGTGCGCGGGATCGCGCCCGACCAGCTGGACGACCATCAACGGCAGGCCCTCGCCCACCGCGGCCCGGCGCACGACATCCGGGCGGCCTTTCGAGAATTCGGCGCAGGCGACCATCTCGGTGGCCACATAGGCCGCGCCCAAGCGGCTCGCCGCCCGCCGGAACGGCAGGTCGGAGACCCCCGTCATCGGAGCGATCCAGGCCCGCCCACCGACGGCCACATCTTTAAGCTGGAGCGAACTGCTCATTTTGTAATCATCCCCACCGCCGCATTTCTAGGCATCTTGTGCAGTGCAGTAAACCCCTCCTGAACTGGACAACCCCGAGCGTGGCCCTAAACACGCATCCATGAGTTTCTCCGCAGTCGTCGTCGCGGCCGGGGCCGGCCTTCGGGCAGGGCCTGGTGAACCCAAGGCGTGGCGAATGCTGGGCCAACGCCCGCTCATCCGCTGGTCGGTGGAAGGCCTGCTTTCGGCGGGAGCCCGCGAGGTAGTGGTCGTGGTGGCCCGCGACCGCCTCGGCCAGGTCGATGAGGCGTTGGTCGGCCTCACGGGTTGGCGTGCGGTCACCGGCGGCAAGACGCGCGCCGATTCCGTGCAGGCCGGGCTCGCCGCGATTACTGCCACCCGCAACCAGCCTGTGTTGATCCATGACGCCGCCCGTCCCTTCGTGAGCCGTGTCCACGTTGACCGCCTGCTGGCGGCCCTCGACATCGCCGATGGAGCGGTTCCCGCCCTGCCCGTCCCCGACACTCTGAAGCGTGGCGACGGCCTGGTGGATGAGACAGTAAGTCGCGAGGGGCTTTGGCGCGCCCAGACCCCGCAGGCATTCCGGTTTGGCAAGCTGACGGCCGCCTACAAACGGTGGCCCGCCACCGAGGAGCCGACCGACGACGCCTCGGTGATGGAGCGCGCCGGCGGGAGCGTCGCCCTGACGCCGGGCGACCCGATGCTGATGAAGCTGACCTGGCCGGAGGATTTCTTGATGGCCGAGCAGTTAGCCGCCTCGCGTCGGATCGTGCGCACCGGCTTCGGGGTCGATGCACACCGGTTCGGACCGGGCGACGTGGTCTGGCTGGGCGGCATCCGCATCGAGCACGACCTGGGCCTCGTCGGCCACTCCGACGCCGACTGCGCCCTTCACGCCCTGACCGACGCCGTCCTGGGCGCGATCGCGGAGGGCGACATCGGCGAGCATTTCCCGCCCTCTGATCCTCGCTGGAAGGGGGCGTCCTCTGACCGCTTCCTGATCCATGCGGTGACGCTCGCGGCGGCCAAGGGCGCTCGCATCCTCAACGCCGATCTCACCCTGATCTGCGAACGACCCAAGATCCGGCCGCACCGCGACGCCATGCGCGCCCGTATCGCCGAGCTGCTGGGCCTTCCTATCGACCGCGTCAGCGTGAAGGCCACCACGACCGAAGGCATGGGCTTCACCGGCCGTGAGGAAGGCCTGATGGCCCAGGCCGTGGTGAGCGTGGAAACCCCGATCTAGTCGCCGCCGGCCATCTTCTGGCGCAGCCGCCGCCAAAGGGCTCCGGCGAGGTTGGTGTAGTCATCGGTCCAGGGGCGCACGAGGTTGGATTGTGTTGCGCGCCAGCGGGCGTCGTCCTTGAAGCGCGCCAGGGCCGCGGGTGACCGGCCGATGATCAACGCGTCCTCGGGCGCGGCCCACTTGAGCGCCTCGGCCTTGCTGGGTCGGTAGGATTGCTTCAGCGAGACGCCGCCAGCGGCGGCGGCCACGGCCTGGGCCGGCCCGTTCAGCTCGAGGTTCCGGTTCGAGAGGTGCAGAATCAGCACGCCGTCCGGCTTCAGATGGGTCAGGTATCCACGCACCGCCTCGACGGTCAGCAGGTGGACCGGCACCGCGTCCGACGAAAACGCGTCGATCAGCAGCACGTCGAAGAAGTCCGTAGGCTGGTCGGCCAGGGTCAGACGTGCATCGCCGATCACATAGTCGACGGGTCCCTTGGCGCAGCGGGTCGTGTAGCTGAAGTGGTTGGGGTCGGTGGAGATCCGAACCACCAGCGGATCGATCTCGAAGAACGTCAGGTGGTCGCTCGCCCGGACGTAGGCCGAGACCGATCCCGTCCCGAGACCGACCGCGCCAATCCGCGTCGCGGGCTTCTCGCGCTGTACGGCCTGGAAGACCTGTCCGATGGGCGTGGTCGGTGCGTAGTAGACCAAAGGCTGGCAGGCGTACCTCGGGTCGAGCGATTGCGCGCCATGCAGCGTCGTCCCGTGCGCCAGCATGTTCACCGTTCCAAGCGTGCTGAGACGGGTCTGGGACTGAGTCAGGACGCCGAAAAAGCTCCGCCAAGTGGACGTGCTCGGAGCGAGTTGGGCGCTCGCCGCCGCCGCAATGGAAAGGATGGCGATGGCTGCGAAGAACACCAAGGCCCGGCCCCGCACCAGGAAGG